>JAFZSM010000067.1 GCA_017619385.1 Bacillota bacterium | reverse complement strand
TGTAGATACAAAGGGCATATTGACCGGTAAAAACGGAAGATACGGGATGAATATCTACCGCGGCTGCAGCCATGGCTGTATTTATTGCGACTCAAGGAGCCTCTGCTACCGGTTCACCCATGCTTTTGAAGATATCGAAGTCAAGCAGAATGCTCCGGCGCTGCTTGAACAGGCTTTAAAGTCCAAAAGAAAAAAGTGCATGATAGGCACGGGCTCCATGTCCGATCCGTATATGCATTGCGAAGAAAAACTGGGGCTCACAAGGAAATGCCTTGAGGTCATAAGAAAGTACGGATTCGGAGCTGCGGTCCAGACCAAGTCCGACCGCATCTTAAGAGATATAGATCTTCTTGATGATATAAACCGCGAGGCAAAGAGCGTGGTCCAGATGACTCTCACCACCTATGACGACGAGCTTTGCAGCATATTGGAACCGGCAGTATGCAACACGAGAAAGCGCATAGAAGTGCTGGAAAAAATGCAGGAAAGGTCTATACCTACGGTGGTATGGCTGTCTCCGGTGCTTCCGTATATTAACGACAATGAGGAGAACATCAGGGCGATACTTGATGAATGCGTCCGCATTGGAGTAAAAGGCATCATATGCTTCGGGATGGGTCTTACCTTAAGGGATGGAAACCGCGAATACTACTATGCTGCTTTGGATAAGCATTTCCCGGGACTTAAGGAAAAGTACATAAAGGAATTCGGAAATTCGTACATAATTGCCAGTCCTCAAAATGACAGGCTGATGGGCATATTCAAAGAGGTATGCGAAAAAAGCGGCATCATCTCAGATCCCGATGAGTGTTTCGCATATATGCAGGAATTCCCGGAAAAGGACCTGCAGCTGAGCATGTTCGACATGCAGCTTCAACACCCCGGTATACCGGGACCATAGGTTAAGATAATGCAGATACTTTCGGAAGAAATGATAAAGGGGATCTCGGAAGAGACCCTTCATACTCTCGGCAGGATAGGCAAGGGATATAAGCAGGGCTATATAAGCGAAAACGATTGTTACCAGACGATGCTCAGTGAAATCTACAACGGTTTTTGGACTTTTCTCCGAAGCAAGGATGTAGATATACGGATAAACTGCGAAAATTACGATGCTTTTGCAAATGAGTACGCATCCTTTATTGAAGGCGTTCCTTCGCCTGATAGAAAGCCTTGGCTTTTCAAAAAGAACAGCGCAGGAGAATTGCAGGAGGAAGACCGAAAACTAGTCTTAAAGCTCATGTCGCAGTATAGCCTCAGCCCCGAATACTTCGAGCCTGTCCCTTCGGAAATAGCAAAGCCCGAAAGATCCTTTGTCCATGGATGGCATGGAAGCGCGGCCTACGGTGTGCCCTTCAGATGCAAAGATGACGGAGGGCTTCCTGCAAGTGAAGACCCGGTAGGCAAGACCTATACCCTTGTGAATGACCGGGGCCTCAAAGCTGTGATCACGGTCAGGGAGGACCGAAGGAACGGTGACGTAAAAGGACTTGACTTTGACGAAAGGGTAACGAATACGGCAGGCGGCCTCATAGTGCGCTTGGCCCAGTTCCTGGGAGAAGGATATATCGAAGGATATACTTCAAAGGATAGAAAAGGAACGCCTGACATCATAGTCAGGCTGGACGATAAAGGAAAGGTCAACTGGCTTGCATACTATTCCTCTGAAGATGACGAAAGAGAGTATGAGAGCTTTCCCCTCTGGCAGGAATATTTCCGCTGGTCCTTGTATAAAGCTGCAAGGGACAAGATGATGTTTTCGGCTTTGTTCAAAAGGTATATGGATCAGAATGATGCCGGGAAGATATAGATGCGCAATGAGATCTTAGAGGTGATGATATGGATACGGAATGGGTAGACGGATTCAAGATAGGCGTTGCCGTGAACGGTGACGAAGTCACCATATCGGCTAACAGGGAAGGGATGCTTTCTCTTGCAAGGCAGCTTGAGGCCCTTGCCGAGGCTCTGCCGGGAGATCACGTCCACTACGACGAATACAATTCACTGGAAGAAGGTTCTGTTGAATTGATAATCGAGAAGATATAGTTTTTGTTACAATATTTGGAGAGTCAGATATGAAAAAGTTGAAAGTAAATCCCGGAGTATGCGGGCTTGAGTGCATCATCTGCGCTGAAAAGGAAGGAAGAAAGAACGTCACAGTCACGGTGGAGACAAAATGCGGAGCTGTCAAAAAGATGATAGAAGCTCTTGAGCAGCCCGTTGACGGATATGCCGTTTGTTTTGAAAAACCGGGAAGAGGTCCTGTGTACCAGGCGGCTGAGAATCTCGCCCACGGAGCATGCCCAATACCTTCGGCCATAACCAAATGCATAGAAGCAGAATGCGGACTTGCTCTTCCCAGAAGCACGAGTTTCGAATTCGTGGAAGAATAGGTGTAAATAATGGCATTCGATTACAAAAAAGAATATAAAGAATTCTATATGCCCTCAAATAAGCCCGGGATCGTTACCGTGCCCAAAATGAACTATATCGCCGTGCGCGGCAAAGGAGATCCCAATGCCGAAGACGGCGAATACAAAAGATCTATAGAGATCCTTTACGGTATCGCCTTTACGATCAAAATGAGCAAAAAGGGAGATCACAGGATAGAAGGGTACTTCGATTATGTAGTTCCTCCTCTGGAGGGCTTTTGGTGGCAAGAAGGTGTTCTTGGTGTCGACTACAGCCGCAAGGAAGATTTCAACTGGATATCGGTAATAAGGCTTCCCGACTTTGTGACAAAAGATGATTTTGACTGGGCTGTGTCGGAAGCTGAAAAGAAGAAAAAGAAAGACTTCTCAAAAGCGGAATTCTTCACCTATGATGAAGGCCTTTGCGTGCAGTGCATGCACCTGGGCTCTTACGACGATGAACCGGCTACTGTTTCTATCATGCATGAGTACATGGAAAGTCAAGGCTGCGTCCTTGACATAACGGATGAACGCATGCACCATGAGATATACCTTAGCGATGCAAGAAAAACGGCTCCGGAAAAGCTGAAAACAGTGATCAGGCATCCGATAAAAGCAAAATAGACCTGCCGATCAGGTGAAAAAGATGAACAAGAAAAGAAAAGCGATCATATTCATGATCATGGCACTCTCTATATGTCTTGCCTTCAGCGCATGTGGAAAAAAAGAGCCGGAGGCTGCGGAACCTAAAATAGAAGGCTGCGCCATACAGCATGAAGAGGAGTTCGGCGGAGTATACATCGAGACGACCATCGACGATTTCAACGCTCTCGGTTTTGAGTACGGAGACAGCGTGAAGGTGGTCTTCTCCAACGGCTATACCTTGGAGGATGTCCCCTATTACAACGGTTACTACGTGGATGCAGGGCAGCCTTTGCTCATCGCATATCCCGGGTATGACTACATAAAAGCCTGTGTAAACTATGGTGAGGATCTCTGGGATACGGGAGGGCTCTATGCAGCTCCCGGAATGAGGCTTTACTCAGCCGCAGGTCTTGACGAACACTGCACTGCCAGCGTTTACCTCAATGAGCATGGCAAATATATCGATACTCAGACCGCAAGAGACATCCACTACTACGACGAAAGGGATAAGTACCCAAGCGATGCGGTCTTTGCCAATTTCAGGAACATAAAAGTCGGAAATATCAAGGAAAATACACTATACCGATCCGCATCTCCCTGTGACAACCAGCACAACCGCGCGTCTTATGTGGATGCGCTCATATCGGAGGCAGGAGTAAGGTTCATACTCAATCTTTCTGATAACGATGCGAAGATAGAAAAGTACATGAAAGCTGACGATTTCGATTCGCCTTACTTCAAGTCCTTGTACGAAGAAGGGAATGTCATTCCCCTCAGCATGACCATGAACTTCGCTTCTGATGATTTCAAAGAGAAGATAGCAAAGGGTTTTGCCGAGATGGCCGAAAAGGACGGTCCATATCTTGTCCACTGCACGGAAGGGAAGGACAGGACAGGTTTCATATGCATGCTCCTTGAAGCCCTTGCAGGGGCAAGTTATCAGGAGATCGTAGATGACTATATGATCACCTATGATAACTATTATGAAATAAACGAGGAAAAGGACAAAGTCAAATATGACCTCATCCTCGAAAAGAATCTCATCCCCATGATGTATACCGTGGTGGGAGACGAGAGTCAGGATCTTAAGACCATAGATCTTTCAGCATATGCCAGGGCTTATCTTACGGACATAGGAATGACTCCGTCTCAGATCGATGCGCTTCTTGCAAGGATAACAGATAGATAGCAAAGTTAAGGAAGGACAATATATATGGACTATGAGATCATAAAGATAAACGAGCACACATGGAGGATAGAAGACAGCGGAGTTCGCATGTTCCTTCTTGAAGGCAGCGATAAGGCGCTGCTGGTCGATTCCGGCATGAACGTGCACAATGCGAAGGATATAGCAGAGAGCCTGACAACTCGTCCCGTATTTCTTATCAACACTCACGCTGACATGGATCATGTAGGCAGCAATGAACAGTTCGATTCGTTTTTCATGCATCCGGCAGATATCCCCAATTACAAAAAGGGCGAAAGCAAGAGCACTGTCATTCCCGTAGAGGAGGGTGATGTCATAGACCTCGGCGGAAGGAAGCTCAAAGTCATACACATACCCGGGCACACCCCCGGGAGCATAGCGCTGCTCGACGTAGATGCGCGCGTCCTCATCAGCGGAGATCCCATACAGCAGAACGGAAAGATATTCATGTTTGGGCCCTCCCGCAGCATGGAAGAATATATAAAGAGCCTTGAGCATCTCGAAGAGTACAAGGGCGAATTCGATGAGATCTGGCCGTCCCATTCGGATATACCCGTATCCTGCGATCTGATCGAAAAACTCCATGACGGGGCCATAGACATCCTTGAAGGCAAAGTAGAGGGTCAGCCTGCGGAGAGGTTCGGAAGGAAGATCACGGTCTATGACCTGGGATTTTCTGCATTCCTGTGCGAATAGTATTTCAAGAAAAATGAGCAAAAGTACCAAAAAGGCCGGAATGGCCGCAAACATAATAGGAGCCATAGTGCTGGTGCTGGTCCTCTTCGGGATCATTGTCAGTACCATTGGTTTTGTGAGTTTCACCAAAGCTTTCAAAAAAGAGTATGCAGTCACGACCTATCACATGGCCGACACTGCCACCACCCTTATAAACGGCGATCATTTGGATGCATATCTTGCAGGAGAAGAGACTGAAGAGTATCTTCAGACCAGGGAATATCTTGATGCATACTGCAAAAAGATAAGCGTCTCCCTTATTTATCTCATCAAGGTGGACAGGAGCGATTACGGACGCTTCGTTTCCATATTCAACGCCGTCGACAATACTGTCGATGACACCTCATACAAGGAATGGGAGCTGGGCCACAAAAGGGATACGACCAACGATGAGTACAGGGCTAAGTACAAGGCTCTCTACGATAAAGAGGCTGTATATGAGACAGTCTACAGGGTCAAGACCACCGACGGTCAGCATCCTCACATCACGACCATGGTGCCGGTGACTGATTCCAAGGGAGACGTTGTAGCGATACTTTGCATGCAAAGGCCTGTGCGAGAGCTCAATGATGCGAGAAGGCCTTACCTCATCATCATAGCCGTCTCCACGGTGTTGCTGGCGATCCTGGCTTCAGTTTTTTCCGCGGCATTCATAAAAAGGCAGTTCGTAGAACCCATAAAGAAAGTATCAGAAGAGGCGAGCAGATTCGCAAGCGAGAACACCAAGGGAGTGCCTTTGGGCGATATAAGCAGATACAGCGAGCTGTCGAACCTATCCCGTTCCATAGATACCATGGAAAGCGACATGGTCGAATATGTGAATAACCTCACGAAAGCTACGGCAGAAAAAGAAAGGATCGGAACGGAGCTGTCCCTTGCAAGCAACATACAGGACAGTGTCCTTCCAAACGACTTCCCTGCATTTCCTGACAGAAAAGATTTCGACATCTATGCTTCCATGGTCCCGGCCAAAGAGGTGGGAGGCGACTTCTACAACTTCTTCCTCATAGACAGGGATCACCTTGCCATAGTCATCGGTGATGTATCGGGCAAAGGTATCCCCGGGGCACTGTTCATGATGGTCATCAACATCCTCGTAAGCGAGCGCCTGAAGATGGGAAGATCTCCCGCGCAAGTCCTTACCGATGTCAACGACGCCATAATCGATCACAATGAATCAGACATGTTCGTTACCTTGTGGGTCGGTATCATCGAGCTTTCGACAGGAACTGTCGTCGCGGCCAACGCAGGCCATGACGATGCTGCCGTATACCATAAGAACGGTAAATTCGAACTCTTCAAGACTAAGCACAATTTCGTGGTAGGGCCAATGAAGGGGTCTTCCTACAAAGATTTCGCCATCCAGCTGGGAACGGGAGATAAACTCTTCCTCTATACGGACGGCGTTCCCGAAGCTAACAATGAAGACGGAAAGCTTCTTGGACTTGACAGGATGATGGACATATTGAACGAATATAAAAAAGACGATCCAAAAACCGTTCTTGACGGCGTCTACAAAGGAGTCAAGGAGTTCGAGGGAGACGCTCCGCAATTTGACGACATAACCATGCTTTGCGTAGAACTTAAATAATTAAAAACCTTGGGAGGGTAAAATAAGTGAAAAAATTTGCAGTATTCAGCGGCTTCCTCGGATCGGGGAAGACCACGACTATGATTGCACTTACAAAGTACTATACGAAAAACTTCGGAAAAGCAGCCATGATATCCAATGATCTTGGCCACGGCGTGGAGCTTGCTGACAACAAGCTGGCACAGCTGTCCGGATGCAATGCGTCTGAGATAACTGACGACTGCATCTGCTATGTCAACGATAAGCTGGCCGAAAGGCTCGATTCGTATTATGACGAAGGCTGCGAACTGGTAGTTTCCGACATTCCGGGTTTCGGGGTCGGCGCATTGGAGCATGTTTATCACGGCCTGACGGAAAAGTATCCCGGCCGCTTCGAACTGGGACCTTTCACGGTCCTTGTAGAACCAAAGACTGTTGCACTCCTTAAAAGCGGGGCTCCGGGAGAACTGGAATATCTCTACGATACCCAGCTTATAGAAGCAGACCTTATCGTGCTCAACAAGTGCGATCTGATAGATGAAAGGGAAAGAGAAGAAGATCTCGCGTGGCTCGCTGTCCACTATCCTTTGGCGGACGTGCTTGCTATAAGCGCCTTAAAAGGAGAAGGGCTTGAAGATCTTTCCGTAGCGCTCAAAGAAGGACAGGCATCCATGAGAAAGCCTGACATAGGCTATGGAGGAGAAAGCTTCTTAGCTGCCATGGGCAGGATGAGCGAGGTCTATTTTCAGTACATGGCTACGGTATGCTGCGGCGACTTTGACGGAAATGCCTATCTCATGGATATAGCGGAAAAGGTCAAGGCGAACGTGAGGCTCGAGGGTTACGAGATACCCCACCTTAAGCTCCTTGCCTGGGAAGCTGAAGGAGACTACGGCAAGGTCGATCTTATCGGGACCGATAGAGATATAGAAGTCGTCCACAGATTCGAAAGGCCCTGCACCAGCATAGCTGTGCTCCTTAACGCCAGCGGCGAATGCCCTGCAAACAGGCTTGAATTCATAGTTACAAACTCCGCATGCAGCACTTCCGCGGAGTACAAGCTTGAACTCATCATAAACAAAAAAGAGACCATGGCAATGGGCTGATATTGTGATATAATATAGTTTCTAAATCCAATGAACAAAGGAAGATAAAAATGAACAAAAAAATCATATCTGTACTTCTGGCAGCACTGATGATCTTTTCTCTGTGCTCATGCGGGAAGGATAAAGGAAGCGAAAGAAAAGCAGCAAACGAAGTCGTCATAGGCATAGCCCAGGACCTTGGAGACAGCCTGAATCCTTATCAGATGACAGCAGCAGGCACCAAGGAGATAATGACGAACCTTTATGAAGGTCTTTACAAAGTTGCGCCATCGGGAGACTACGTCCCCGCAGTGGCAGAAGACTGCAATATTTCAGAAGACGGCACTGTATACACTTTCCCCTTAAGACAGGGAGTCAAGTTCCACAACGGTAAGGAAGTGACAGCAGAAGACGTCATCTATTCTTTTAAGACCTGCCTTGAGATCTCGGTGGACTCAAGCCTTCCTGCAGTGCTTCAGAGCGCTGACGTCAAAAGCGAAGGAAACAATATCGTGATAACTCTTTCTGCAGCAAACAACGATTTCCTCGCCTACGTTTCCCTTGTGTATATAATCCCTGAAGGGTACTCGGCTGAAGCAGCTACGAATCCCGTAGGTACAGGTCCTTACAAGTTCGTATCAAGAAGCGTTCAGGAGAGCATAGTGTTCGAAAAGTTCGACGAATACTGGGGAACTCCCGCCTCCATAAAGAAAGTCACCTGTAAGATCCATGAGAACTCCACGGCTCTCATCGCAGCCATCAACGCAGGAGCCATTGACCTTGTTCCTCACCTTACCCTCGACCAGGTGGCAGGAATAGGCGAAGGCTATGACGTATTGGAAGACAGCATGAAACTGGTCCAGGCTCTTTACCTCAACAACGCAAGAGAGCCCTTTAACGACGTAAGAGTCAGAAAGGCCATATGCTACGCTCTTGATATAGACGAGATATTAAAGATAACAGCCGAAGGTCACGGAAGCAAACTGGGATCTTCCATCTATCCGGCATTTTCCAAGTACTTCGATGAAAGTCTTGTGGGCATGTATCCCCACAACGTGGATGAAGCAAAGAGACTGCTCACAGAGGCAGGCTATCCCGACGGATTCTCCATGACCGTAACGGTGCCTTCAAACTACACTCCCCACGTCAACGTGGGACAGGTCATTGTGCGTCAGCTTCAGGAAGCAGGCATAAAGGCAGAGCTCAAGGAGATCGAATGGAACTCATGGCTCACCGACGTATATTCGGGAAGAGATTTCGATTCCACGGTATCCGGCTTTGACGCATCGACGCTCACGGCAAACGCTCTTCTTGCCAGATGGACAAGCGACAACAAGAAGAACATGATAGGCTTCAAAAGCGAAAGATATGATGAGCTCATCGCAAAAGCCACAGTTGAGACAGACGACGCCATAAGGACACAGCTTTACAAAGAAGCAACGAGAGTTCTTGCAGAAGAAGCAGCCAACGCATATATCCAGGACCTTGCTGAGTATACTGTCATAAACAAAGATCTCAGCGGTTACACTTTCTATCCGCTGTACAGGATAGACTTTACGACCATCTACTATAAATAGACTAAGCAGTGGCGGCCATTTTAAAAGGCCGCCGCTTTTCCATTGATGAAATACGTTCTTAAAAAAGCGATCAACTTAATACTTACGGTAGTCCTCGTATCGTTCCTTGCCTTCTGCGCATTCCAGATCATAGGAGACCCCATTGCAAGGATGCTTGGAGCGGAAGCCACTCCCGAAAAGATAGCCCAGCTCAGGGAAGAACTTGGGTTCAACAGGCCTGTCATGACCAGGTATCTTGAGTGGGCCGGCAACTTCCTTCGCGGCGATATGGGTATTTCCTACAGCTACAAGCTGCCGGTCGCGGAGATGGTGCTTCCTAAACTAGGGACCACCGTGGCCCTCACGCTCATGGCCTTTGTTTTGACCTGTGTTGCTTCCATTTCCATAGGCGTGTTTCAGGTCAGGCTGAAAAGCGCCAGGATCGACAGGCTCATGACCGTTGCGAACCAGATCATAATGTCCATCCCGCCGTTTTTCATCGGGATACTTTTCACGTGTTTCTTCGGACTTGTGCTTCATTGGTTCACCCCGGGATATTTCGTGTCTTTTAAGGAGGACCCGGCAGGCTTTTTCGGATACCTTTTCCTTCCTGCCGTATCTATAGCCATACCTAAGATATCCCAATGCGTAAAGATGCTCAGGAGCCAGACAGGTGCCGAGCTTGAAAAAGACTACATAAGGACGGCATACAGCAGAGGTATGAACACAGGCTTTGCCGTCAATTACCATGCCCTTCACAACGCCATAATACCTGTCATATCGTTCCTTGCCGTATCCCTTGCGGAGATGCTGGCAAGCTGCATCATCATAGAGCAGATCTTCACGATCCCCGGCATTGGAAGGCTTCTTCTTTCATCCATAAGCAGCAGAGACTTTACCGTGGTCCTGGCCATAGTGGTCATACTGGTCATATGGGTCATAGTAGTCAATTACATAGCTGATATAATCTATCCTCTCGTAGACCCCCGCATAAAGGTGAGCAAATGAAGACTCTACTCAAGTCAGACAATTGGTACCTTAAGTGCGGTGCCTTCATAATGGCCGTCATACTCCTGACAGTCCTTACAGGGCTTTTCTGGACTCCATACGATCCCAACTACATGGACACGTCGGCAAGGCTTTCTTCTCCTTCTTTTGCACACCTTTTCGGAACGGATAATTTCGGAAGAGATATATTCTCACGAGTCATGCAGGGCCTTGGGACCAGCTTTATGGTGTCTTTTTGCATCAACCTCATCGGTCTTATCATAGGGACCATAGTAGGGGCTGCCGCAGGTTATTCGGGAGGACTTTTTGACGACGTGCTCATGAGGATATGCGATGCCATAACCGCATTCCCAAGCGTCATGCTTGCTCTCGTCATCATAGCTGTCATCGGAAGAGGAGATATGGACATCATATGGATCCTCGGCACACTCTTCATACCGAGCTATGCCCGTATGGTCAGAAGTGAGTTCGTACAGCAAAAAAGCTGCAACTATGTGAGGATGGCAAGACTCATGGGTGCAAAGCCCTTGAGGATCATCTTCGTTCACATACTGCCGAATATCTACAAGACGCTGCTTCCCGCGGCAACCATAGGCTTCAACAACGCAGTCCTTGCGGAAGCCAGCATGAGCTTCCTCGGCATAGGAGTATCTGCAAACAGGCCGTCTCTTGGACGCATGCTAAACGAGTCCCAGGGCTTCCTCATCGGAGGAGCTCCCTGGTACGCTGCTTTCGTTGGCTTTTCCATAGTGCTCCTCGTCATGGGCCTTGCGCTCCTCGGCGAAGGGCTCCAGGCAGAACAGAACAGGGGGAAGAAGTGATGCTCGACGTAAAAGACTTAAGAGTACAATTCTTATCAAGCCCCCACAAATGGGCTGTCGACGGAGTGTCCTTCCACATGGACGACGGAGAGCTCATAGGCATAGTGGGAGAATCGGGCTGCGGAAAGACCGTCACCGCCATGGCACTTTCGGGGCTACTCAAGAAAAAGGATGTGAGATACGAAGGCACCGTCAAACTGGACGGAAGGGAGATGCTGGACACGGACAGGGACAACATACGTAATCTTCAGGGCACGGACCTTGCGGTGGTGTTCCAGGAGCCTTTGAGCGCTCTTGATCCCATCATGAAGGTGGGGCCCCAGGTGGAGGAAGCCATAATGGTCCACTATCCGGAGATAGGTCCTGAGGAAAGAAAGAAGATGGCTTTCGAAGCCATGGAAAACGCAGGACTTTACGATCTTGAAAACGTATACCAAAGCTATCCCCATCAGCTTTCGGGCGGCATGCTCCAAAGGATATGCATTGCAGCTGCCCTCATATCAAAACCAAAGCTTCTCATAGCGGACGAGCCCACCACGGCTCTTGACGTTACCACCCAGGCTCACATACTTGAGATCTTAAAGAGGATAAACAAAGAGCAGGGCACCGGGATCATCATGATCTCTCACAACCTTGCCGTCGTCAACGCTCTTTGCACCAGGATAATAGTGATGAAGGGCGGAAAGATAGTGGAAGACGGTCCCGCTTTCAAAATAAGGAACCATCCTGAAAACGAATACACGAAGCAGCTCATAGCTGCCATACCCACAAGGGAGAAAAGATACAGATAAATGCCTCCCCGCTATATATTAAAAGTCGATAACGTAAGCAACACCTATTACGAGACGGTCGGATTCAAAAAGGTGGCAAAGCCTGTCCTTGAGTCTGTCAGTTTTGACATGCTAAAGGGCCAGATCATAGGGCTGGTGGGAGAGAGCGGATCGGGAAAGTCAACCTTGGCAAAATGCATACTTGGCGTCATCGACTATACAGGCACCATCACATTAGACACCAAGAATCCTCAGATGGTCTTCCAGGATTCCACTTCATCTCTCAATCCTTCCATGACAGTGGAAAGGATACTGGAAGAGCCCCTCATCATAAGAGGCGGCATGACTAAAGGAGAGAGGATGAAGAAGGTGGAAGAAGCCCTGGATGCCGTAGGACTTTCCATGGAATATGCAAAGTCAAAACCGGGCGAACTTTCAGGAGGCCAAAGGCAGAGGGTTTGCATAGCGGCAGCCGTCATATCGGAGCCTGAACTGGTCATCCTCGATGAGCCCGTATCAGCCCTTGACGTGACCATCCAGGCCCAGATCCTTGAGCTCTTGGCAAAGCTGAGAAAAAAGTACAACTTAAGCTATCTTTTCATAAGCCACGACCTCAACGTTGTATATCAGCTCTGCGATTACGTGCTGGTCATGAGAAGGGGGAAAGTGGTGGAACAAGGATATATCGACAAGGTGTACAACCATCCCGAACACGAATACACCAAAGCCCTTCTTGAGGCGTCGGAGCTCATAATCAAATCAGGAGAAAATTAAAAGCTCCGGAGCTTTGCGATGTGATATAATCCAAAGGAGATAATAATTTAGTTTAGATAAATCGAAAGGAACAAAACTATGAACTTTACTACCATCGAAAAAGTTTGTGCAAGACAGATCCTTGACTCCCGCGGCAACCCCACAGTGGAAGCGGAAGTCACTCTAGTCGACGGAACTGTCGCTCTCGGTGCTTCCCCCAGCGGCGCATCGACCGGTGAATTCGAAGCATTGGAGCTTCGCGACGGCGACAAGAGCAAATACCTTGGAAAAGGCGTCCTCAAAGCAGTTGAGAATGTCAACAAGGTCATAGCTCCCGCGGTCGAAGGCCTCGACGCAGCAGATACCTATGCGGTGGACGCTGCGATGCTCAAAGCAGACGGAACGAAAGATAAATCGAATTTAGGCGCCAACGCCATCCTTGCCATATCAATAGCAGCGGCAAGAGCAGCGGCAACATCCCTTGGCATTCCTCTTTACAGATTCCTCGGCGGTGTCAACGCAAACAGACTTCCCGTTCCAATGATGAACATACTCAACGGAGGCGCCCATGCAGACTCTTCCGTAGATACGCAGGAATTCATGGTAATGCCCGTAGGAGCCGAAAGCTTTGCAGAGGGACTTCGCTGGTGCGCAGAAGTATTCCATAATTTGAAGAGCCTCATCAAAGAGATGAACGACGTAACGGCAGTTGGAGACGAAGGCGGTTTTGCTCCCAACAGCTTAGGCGGAGACGAAGACGCCATAGAGCTCATACTCAAGGCCATCAAGAAGGCCGGCTATGAACCGGGCAAGGATTTCATGATAGCCATGGACGCAGCTGCATCCGAATGGAAGAGCGAAAAAGGCAAGGGCTTCTATCACCAGCCAAAGAGCGGAAAAGACTTCACCTCCGATTCCCTTATCGATCACTGGGCAAGCCTTGTTGAAAAGTATCCTATCATCTCCATCGAAGACGGACTTGATGAAGAGGACTGGGAAGGCTGGAAGAAGATGACCGAAAGACTCGGAAAGAAAGTACAGCTCGTAGGAGACGACCTCTTCGTGACCAATACGGAAAGACTCAAGAAAGGCATAGAACTCGGCTGCGGCAACTCGATCCTTATCAAGCTCAACCAGATCGGTTCCGTGTCAGAGACCCTCGAAGCCATCAAGATGGCTCACAAGGCAGGATACACTGCAGTAACATCCCACCGCTCCGGCGAAACAGAGGATACGACCATTGCAGACCTGGCAGTCGCTCTCAATACAGCTCAGATCAAGACAGGAGCTCCTTCAAGAAGCGAACGTGTAGCAAAATACAACAGGCTTCTCAGGATAGAAGAAGAACTCGGCGCATCCGCAGTATATCCCGGAATGTCCGCATTCTAAAAAAACAAAGTTTGATGCTAACTGGTACGGCCGGAACTTCCGGCCGTACCTTTTTTATCATCTTTGACGCTTTAGCACATCCTTTTTCCTCTAAAAATACATATTAACAACACAAACCATAGTATATAATTTAGGCAGGTGGAGGGGTGTGTCCTTCCGAAAATATGAGTAAGATATTTCAAATGTGATCAGACACATATCAGTTGCAACATAAAAGGGCAGAGGTAAGCATGTAATGGAAAACAATGGATTCGACGAAAAGGAACTGCTTGAAAAAGTTGAAGCGGCTGCAATGGAAGGAGCAAGAAAAGGATCCAAAAGCTCCGTGGGAAAAGACTTCGTAAAGACAGTATTCACAAAGCTGATTCTTCCCACTCTTTTGATACTTGCCGTCATGATGCTGGTCCTTCCAAAGTTCAGCATCAACAACTATTCGTTCAAGAATCTCTTCAAAAAGGAAGAGGCTGTGGAGAATCAGGATCTGACTCTGGAAAACTACGGTTTCTTCGGATACAAGGCCGCTGATTTTGCAGAGGCGCTTCTGGGAGACAAAAGCCAGCTCAAAAAACTGGAAGTCCTGTCATACAAAGTGTCAGACGTGGCTACCATCGTAGATGCGGGCCTTGGGGACCTGTCCATATTCAGCAAGACGAAGATAGTGACATACAACGGTACAGCCGTTTATACGGTGGATCTTTCGGGACTTAATGAAGCCGGATTCGAACTCGATAAGGACGGCAGGGTACTTACCATGAAGATACCCCATGCAAAACTGGAGCCCATCAACATACAAAGCTCAGATATAGAGTTCGGGGAGACCGAAAACGGACTCTTCACCTTCGGGGAATTGAAACTTACGATGGAGCAGATGGCTGAGATACAATCTGCGGCTCAGAAGAAGATGGAAGAAAAGCTCCTTAAGGAAGATATAGCAGCAGAAGCCGACAAGTTCGCCCAGAAAGCTGTCTTTGAGATCTTCCAGCCCATGCTCAACAAGATAGCCTGGGGCTTCGTCCTTAACGTGGAGTTCGCCGATTAATTCTAAAACATGATCACACCTGTAAAATTCTTTGCAGGTGTGTTTTTTTTATCCGTCCACATGGTGTATAATCGACTCAAGAGAAATACGAGGAGTTTTTTAAATATGAAAGACAAGATCAAACAACTGATAGTTTACATCGTAGCTCTGGCTATACTGGTACCATTGGGCTTTGTCACCAAGATCTTTTCACTTCAAGATCTCAAGGAAATAACCTTCGATATCTCGAAGCTGTGGAAGGTCCTTGTCATGGCCTTCGTCGTTCTGGTGATCGAGAACCTCATTGCCATGATACTGGGCATGATACAGCCCAAGCAGCACAGAGCAAGGTCGGTGCTGTCGAT
>JAFZSM010000066.1 GCA_017619385.1 Bacillota bacterium | reverse complement strand
CAGCACTTCTACTTGCCCTTGCACTGATTCTGG
The DNA here is from genome assembly GCA_017619385.1 of Bacillota bacterium. Classification (GTDB taxonomy): domain Bacteria; phylum Bacillota; class Clostridia; order Peptostreptococcales; family Anaerovoracaceae; genus RUG13409. The sequence goes on along the minus strand of JAFZSM010000066.1, from coordinate 5,434 downwards.
TCCTTGCAGGCTGCGGCGGAAGCAAAGACAACGGCAAATCAGCTGAGAACTGGGACAGAAAGATCACCATCGTGCAGTCTTCTGACGTCATAGGTTTCGATCCCACGGCATCAACGGATACCAACAACAAGAACGTTCTCAAGAACATGGTATCCCGCCTTTACGAGACAGACGACTATTTCAACCCTGTTTCCGTGCTTGCAACATCATACAGCCAGATAGACAACTACACCTGGGAGTTCAAGATCGCCCAGGGCGTCAAATTCCATGACGGAAGCACCATGACAGTGGACGACGTCATCTACAGCCTCCAAAGAGCAAAGGAAAAATCATCTTCAGGAAAGACTCTTTTAGGGCCTGTAGCAAGTTTTGAGAAAGTGGACGAAGAGACTCTCCGCATCACCACATCCACCGTATACGGATCCCTTCTTACAGCTCTTTCCAACTCCGCCTGCACCATCCTTTCCCAGAAGTGGATAGAAAAGGCTGAGGCCGGCGAGTGCGACTGGGATGAAGTCATGAGACAGGGAGCAACCGGAAGATACATTCTCGGCGAGAGAAAGATAGGAAACTCCGTCACCCTCATCAAGAACGAGAACTACTTCGATCCAAACGATGCAGCACAAAACGATCTTCTCGAGTTCCGCATCATACCTGAAGCAACCACAAGAACAGTCATGGTACAGACAGGAGAAGCAGACGTCAACGTAAACTTCGATACTGCTCAGATGGACGAGTGCAAAGCAGACCCCAACGTAGAGGTACTTGAGCACGAATCATCCACCATCTACTACATAGCTCTAAACTGCGAGAAGGGCCCCTTCACGAGCAAGGAACTCCGTCAGGCAGTGGCCTACGCCATCAACAGAGCAGACTGCCTTGAAGTAGGATACAACAGCTACGGCAAAGTATGGTCCAACGTATGGGCTCCCACGGTAATAGGAGCAAAGGACGATCCCTACACCTTCGATCAGGCAAAGGCGACTGAGCTTGTCCAGAAGTCCGGCTACAACGGCGAAGTCATCAAGGCCTGCGTCAAGACAGATGCAGAAGAGCGTATAGCCCAGACGGTAAAGGACAACCTTGCAAAGGTCGGCATCACCATGACCTACTCAAGAATCGACAACACCATCCTTACGGAAGTCATGGCAAACAACGAATACGATATGGCCTTTGACTACACCGCATTCTACAGCGATCCGGAGCTCTTCGTAGGACGCCAGTTCCAGGCATCGGGCATAGGAGCAAAGAACTACGCTCACTACACCAATGCTGAAGTAGACGAACTCATGATCAAGGCAAAGGCTACCCTCGACGAAGCAGAAAGAGCCGAGATCTATCACCAGATCAACCAGATCCTCTGCGACGACTGCCCCTGGATAGGCATGTTCAACAGCAACCTTTACGCTCTTGCACACAAGGGAGTATCGGGGGTCAACATCAACGTAGAGACCACCTACTGGTACAACACCATCTGCTACAAGTAATACAAAACAAACACTTTACTTCTTTAAGCACCCCAGGGCGGAAACCGCCCCTGGGGTAAACTGATTTTAAAGCAATGCTCAAATATTCACTTAAACGACTTTTATACATGATACCGGTGACGATAGCGGTCATATTCATCGTCTTCCTCATCATGCACCTGACCCCGGGAGATCCGGTGGCTCTTCTTCTTGGAGCCGACGCCACTCCCGAGCTCATCGCAGAGACCAGGGAGGCTTTGGGTATCAACGATCCTTTCTTCGTCCAGTTCGGAAGATACCTTCTGAACCTTTGCAAGGGGGATTTCGGCATCTCCTGGTATACGGGAAATCCTGTATCGGAAAGGCTCTTTTCAGCCATACCATATACGGTAAAGCTTTCCCTTGGAGCCATGCTTGTGGCCATACTCATTTCGGTGCCTTTGGGGGTCATAGCCTCAGTCAAGAGAAATACCATAGCGGATTACGTCATAAGCGTATTCGCCATGATAGGAGTGTCCGCTCCCACCTTCTGGGTGGGCATCATGCTCATGCTCCTTTTCTCTCTTAACTTAAGGCTTCTTCCTTCCGCCTTTGACGGGAGTTTTGCAAGTTATATACTGCCCACGGTCACCCAGGGCTTCAACATGCTGGCAAGCATAGTGAGGACCCAGAGGTCTTCCATGCTGGAGGTCCTTAGTTCAGACTACATACGCACTGCAAGGGCCAAGGGAGTCAGCAACTTCTCAGCTACCTACAAGCACGCCCTTCGCAACGCAGTCCTTCCTTCCATCACCGTGGCGGGCCTTGACTTCAGCCTCCTTGTGGGAGGGTCCGTTGCCATAGAAACCGTATTCGCCATACCCGGCGTAGGAAGGCTCATGATAGACAATATAAAGCTGCACGATACGCCCACGGTCATAGGCTGCATGGTATTCGTATCGGTCATGGTCAGCATAATCAACCTTTTGGTAGACATACTCTACGGGCTCGTAGATCCCAGGATCAAAGCCCAGTATTTAAGGGAAAACAAGAATGCAGGAACACATAAAAAAGAAAAAAGAGAGTCAGGCGCGTCAGATCTGGAGACGGTTTAAAAAGAACAAGATCGCCATGGCTGCTCTCGTGGTCCTGGCCATCATCGTTCTTGCCGCACTCACTGCGGACCTTTTCTGGGATTATCAGGCTGACGCCTGCGATATAAACATACCCATGAGGCTGCAAAAGCCATCCAAGGAGCATTGGCTCGGTACGGATGAGATGGGAAGAGACATGCTCTGCCGCATAGTCTACGGAGCAAGAGCTTCCCTTACGGTGGGCATCTTTGCAACCACCTTTGCCCTCATCATAGGCGGGGCACTTGGCGCTGTCTGCGGCTACTACGGAGGCCGCCTTGACAACATCATCATGCGCTGCACTGACGTCCTTCTTTCGATCCCCGGGCTTCTCCTTGCCATAGCCATAATGAGCGCCTTTAAGCCAAATATCTTCTACATATCCCTGGCCCTCGGTATATCCTACATATCCAAGTTCACAAGGATAGTGCGCTCCGCCGTGCTCACCGTAAGGGAACAGGAGTTCATAGAGGCTGCAAGAGCCATAGGAGCAAAGGACAGGACCATCATCTTCAAGCACGTTCTCATGAACTGCATGGCGCCTATCTTCGTGCAGTACGCCCTGGCCATAGGAAGCCGTATACTCTCGGTATCCACCTTAAGCTACATAGGCATGGGCATACAGTCCCCGACCCCCGACTGGGGCAACATGCTTTCAGGAGCCAGAGCCTTTATCGTCGGCAGGCCTTACCTTGTCCTTGGGCCCGGCATCGCTCTTCTTCTGACCATATCGGCCTTTAACCTGATCGGCGACGGCCTCAGGGACGCCATGGACCCAAGACTTAAAAAGTAGGTGAAGCGTATGGGAATAAACACTAATTTGATGCTCGAAATAAAGGACCTGGTCGTCGAGTACAGAACAGAAGACGAGATAGTCCAGGCCGTAAACGATATAACCCTTTGGATTGAAAAGGGCAAGTCTCTTGGCCTTGTTGGAGAAACAGGAGCAGGAAAGACCACTACGGCACTTTCCATACTGAACCTTCTGCCGGAAACCACCGGCTTTATCAAGCACGGTACCATCACCCTTGACGGAGATCCCATCATCAGGATGGACGAAAAGGGAAACAGCGTTGCTGCCATGGACGATTCAGACATGCAGAAGGTGAGGGGCAAGAAAGTGGCCATGATTTTCCAGGATCCCATGACCGCCTTAAATCCCATCTTTACCGTTGGATACCAGATAGCGGAGTCAGTTAAGCTCCACCAGAAATGCAGCTCCCAGGAAGCCGAAAAAAGGGCCGAAGAGATGCTTGAACTCGTAGGAATACCCGCAGGAAGAAAGGACGACTATCCCCATCAGTTCTCAGGGGGCATGAAGCAAAGAGTGGTCATAGCCATGGCCCTTGCATGCAACCCCTCTCTTCTCATAGCAGACGAGCCCACCACCGCTCTCGACGTGACCGTACAGGCTCAGGTCCTTGAGATGATAAAGGACTTAAGGGAAAAGTTCGGGACTTCTGTCCTCATGATAACCCACGACCTTGGCATAATAGCCGAGATGTGCGACGAGGTATCAGTCATGTACGCAGGCTCCATAGTGGAGCACGGGAACCTTGAAGATATCTTCGACAAAACGAGGCATCCGTATACACAAGGTCTTTTCAACTCGCTGCCCAACATAAACAACAGGATGTCAAGACTAAAGCCCATAAGGGGCCTTACTCCCGATCCTGCCAACCTGCCCATGGGCTGCGCCTTTGCGGACAGGTGCGACTATGTAACGGAGCGCTGCAGATTCGAAAAGCCGGTCAAGAAATGGCTTTCAGATTCTCACTTCGTAGCCTGCCACCTCTACGAGGACGGCAAGGACGAAAGCAAGCTGTAAGGAAGGGAGGAAAGTAAAATGACAAACGAAAAGAAAGATATCCTCCTGGATGTACAGCACTTAAAGAAATACTTCGACACCCCCGCGGGAATGCTCCATGCCGTGGACGACGTATCTTTCCAGATTGAGAGAGGAAAGACCCTCGGCATAGTGGGAGAGTCAGGCTGCGGCAAATCCACCATAGGAAGGACCATTCTGAGGCTCATAGAGCCTACGGAAGGCAAGATATATTTCGATGGGAAAGATATCACGAATATATCCAAGAAGGAACTGAGAGAGCTGAGGAAGAAGATGCAGATCATCTTCCAGGATCCTTTCTCATCCCTTGACCCCCGTATGACAGTGAGCCAGACCATAGCTGAGCCTTTGAAGATACACGGCATGGCAGGATCTAAGCAGCAGCTCGAATCAAAGGTCCTCGAACTCATGGAAAGGGTGGGCCTTGCGGAAAGGCTCTACGATACCTATCCTCATGAGCTCGACGGTGGCAGGAGGCAAAGGATAGGCATAGCCAGAGCCCTTGCCATGGATCCTGAGTTCATAGTGTGCGACGAACCCGTATCTGCCCTTGATGTATCCATACAGGCTCAGATACTGAACCTCATGGAAGACATACAGGAAAAAGACGGACTCACCTATATCTTCATCACCCACGATCTGTCGGTCGTAAACCACTTTGCAGACGATATAGCCGTTATGTATATGGGCAGGATGGTCGAAAAGGCTCCTGCGGAGGAGCTTTTTGAAAATCCTCTCCACCCGTACACAAAAGCTTTGCTCTCTGCCATACCGGTCCCCGATATACATGTGGAGATGAAGAGGATAGTGCTCAAAGGCGAAGTTACCTCGCCCATAGAGCCAAAGCCAGTATGCAGGTTCGCAGCAAGGTGCGGCGAAGCTTGTGATAAATGTTTTGCATCGGAGCCGGAACTCAAAGAGATCACTCCCGGCCACTTTGCAGCTTGCTGCAGGATAGACGAATAATGTGTATGTAAACAAAACTGTATTATGATAAAATATATGCGGAT
>JAFZSM010000065.1 GCA_017619385.1 Bacillota bacterium | reverse complement strand
GTGGACGAAGAGATCGGAATCTGGCCGGATTGCGACAGAGCAGTCAACCAGTATTCTCACGGTGCTCTTGAGCACGTAACTCTGTACTCAATTCTCCAGGATCCGATGACATCCTGCGGATGCTTCGAGTGCATCTGCGGTATGGAACCTGCTTCCAACGGTGTTGTTATCGTTAACAGAGAATATGCAGGCCAGACTCCTGTAGGAATGAGCTTCGCAGAGCTCGCTTCCTTCACAGGCGGCGGCGCACAGACACCGGGCTACATGGGACACGGCAAGCACTTCATCGCTTCCAAGAAGTTCATGAAGGCTGAAGGCGGAATCGAGAGGATCGTATGGATGCCTAAGGCACTCAAGGAAGAAGTTGCAGCAAGACTCAACAAGACTGCAAAAGAACTCTACGGAATCGATAATTTCACAGATATGATCGCTGACGAGACAGTAGCAGCATCTGCTGACGATCTCGACAAGATGATCGAATTCCTGTCGGAGAAAGGACACCCCGCACTGGGCCTTGATCCGATGATCTAATAATTGTACTGAACATATATGGGGTGCCCGCTTACACAGCGGGCATCCCAAAAAATCAGTAATCAAAGAAAAGGCAGCTGTATTCGCAGCTGTTTTCGTGCCGTTAGACGGCAAAGTGTTAAGAGGAACATTTATGGCATATACAATAGCGCTCGCCGGAAAAGGCGGTGTCGGTAAAACCACGATAACAGGTATGCTCATCAAATACCTGGCAGAGAAGACAAAAAGCATCATACTTGCAGTAGATGCCGATGCAAACTCTAACCTCAACGAGGTGCTGGGAGTGGAAATAGAGAACACTCTCGGCGATATACGCGAACAGCTTGAAAACAACGAGTCCACACAGGTGATACCTCCCGGAGTCGACAAGGCTGCATGGACAGAGCTTCAGCTTTCAGGAGCACTTTCAGAAGGCAGTGATTTCGATCTTCTCGTAATGGGAAGGACCCAAGGCAAAGGATGCTATTGCTTCGTAAACGGACTTCTTACAACTCAGATACAAAGATATACGAACAACTATAAATATATAGTTGTAGATAACGAAGCAGGACTTGAGCACATGAGCCGCGGCATACTGCCCAAAGTCGACATGCTCATACTGGTCAGCGACAGCTCAAGAAGGGGAGTCCAGGCTGCGGGAAGGATCTATGAACTTGCCCAGAGTCTTAAGCTTGGAGCTAAGGAAATTAAGCTCATAATCAACAGAGCGCCGAACGGTGTAGCGCCGGAAGGAGCACTGGAAGAGGCAAAGAGCTACGGACTTGATATCCTCGGCGTTCTCCCCAACAACGACGAGATCTTCGAACTCGACGGAGAAGGAAAGCCCACCGCTGACGTTTCCATGGATAACGAATTCAAGAAGGCTCTCTACGGACTCTTCGATAAACTGGAGTTCAAGTAATGGCAGAAGAAAAGAAGGTAAACAACCTCATAGAGCTGCCCACGGAGCACTACCAGGAACTTTTTGCAAAGGCAGATCCTCTGGAGATGTCCACAAGGACCGGAGTGACCTTTTCTGAGAGCAAGTTCAGATTCAGAGTATTGAACGAAGACAAGACTCTGAGCTGGCCGGCTGCAGACGATGACTGCTTTAAGCCGAAGGAGAGGATACTCTTCATGAGATATCTTCTCGAAGGTAAGAAAGTTGCGTTCACCACTGAATTTGCAGCATATAAGGAGTTCCCCGACGGGGCCATATACAATCAGCCCTTCACGGGCAGGTGCATCTACAGGATGCTTGGCTCCTACGGAAAGAACCCTGAAGCCTTTATAAAGGCCTGCGAGCATTACGGCGGACACCGCATCAAGTCTTCCGGCATACAGTATGAATTTGAATTCATGAAGGATCTTTTCTTAAGATTCATACTCTGGGAAGGTGACGACGAGTTCCCTGCAAATATGCAGATACTCTTCTCCAGAAACTTTGCAGATACATTTTCCGCAGAAGACAGGGTAGTAGTTTGTGAATACCTCATCGGCAGAATGCAAAGCTTACGATAATATTATATTACAATAGCATGTAAGGACCTCATGGACCATTATCTCTGCAAAAGCCCCTCAGGGCTTTCGTTCGAGCCTTTCTGAGACTTGTATCAGCTCATACGGGCTACCGCCCATTCGCTGACAAGTCTTAGCAGAAAGTCTCTTACAGCCCTTCGAAGCGCTTTTCAGAATAATGGCCACATGAGGTCCTTTATTTTTATTTCCTCGCCTATGAGGAAATATAGATGTGTATTTTGTGTGTAATATTCTTTTTTTGTTATGTAATTGTGGTATCATATAGGTGAAAAACAAAGAAGGAGGTAGAAGCATATATGGCAAGAATGTTCAGTTCAGTATTCGGCGCATTATTCGGTCTTATATGGATAATGATCTGGGTAATAGTCATAGCAACTATTATAAAAAGCTTCAAAGCCACTAAAAATGTAAGAAACACTACCAACCAGGTCTTGAAAGAAGTGAATGATGCACTTAAGAACGGCAGCATTCACACAGGCAATCCTCGCTACACCGCAGGACCGAAAGCAACACAGTCATCTGCTGACGACTACAGCGACGTAAAGGAAAAAGATTCTGAAACATTCAATTCAGATCTCAATCCTAAGACGACAGCTCAGAGAGTTTACAGAACAAAGACTACTGTAAACGGCAGGAGGGTGAGAGGCGACAGAAACTACGCTGTGAATCCATCCGAAAGACCGGCGCACGGCAAGCTGTCAAGAGAGTCCAGAGATGACGAAAAAGAATGGTTTTAATTAGTTCTGATATATAGATGTATATATAGAAAGGGGAAATAACATGCAATATGTACTTTATGGACTGCTGGCACTGATCGTACTACTGATCATAGCAAATCTTAAGATCGTACCGCAGGCAAGCGAATTCATCGTAGAAAGACTGGGAAAATACCATGCAACATGGTCCGCAGGTCTCCACGTACTCTGCCCGTTCATCGACAGAGTTGCAAGGAAGATCACCTTGAAGGAGCAGGTTCTGGACAGTGATCCGCAGCCGGTTATCACAAAAGATAACGTAACGATGCAGATCGATACAGTAGTATACTTCCTGATCTTCGATACGAAAGCATACACCTACGGCGTAGTAAATCCTATCAACGCTCTTGAAAACTTAACAGCGACCACCCTGCGTAATATCGTAGGTGACATGGAACTCGACCAGACACTGTCTTCCAGAGACGCTATCAATTCTCAGATGACTATGCTCCTGGACGAAGCAACAGACCGCTGGGGAATCAAAGTCAACCGTGTTGAGCTGAAGAACATCATGCCTCCGAGAGAGATCCAGAACGCCATGGAAAAGCAGATGAAGGCAGAACGTGAAAGACGTGAGACCTTGCTCCAGGCAGAAGGACACAAGCAGGCAGTTATCACCAGAGCAGAAGGAGACAAGATGGCTGTCATCCTCGAGGCAGAAGGTGAAAGAGACGCTCGCATAGCAAGAGCAGAAGGTGAAGCAAAGGCTATCAAGCTGGCCAAGGAAGCTGAAGCAGAAGGTATCAGGCTCATCAACGAGGCAAGACCGTCCGCACAGGCAATAGAGCTGAAGAGATACGAAGCACTGGTCGGAATGTCCAACAGCGCAAGCGCAAAGATCATAGTCCCGACGGACGTGGTAAGCGTAGCAAAGAACAACGTTCTCTTCTCAGAACTCACAGGCCTCGGAGATCACACAGATCCGCTTCCGCCTAAGAGCCCCGCAGACAAGGAAGATCCCTGCTGCGACGAGCCGGTAAAGTAAAATATGAAAGACACTGATAAAAGATCAGTGAATGAAAGCAAATAGTCAAGGTGGCGGGCACCCAAGATTTGGGTGCCCAGTCATCTTTTTTCATTAAATCAATGCACATTTGTGCGAAAACATATATCGTAAAACTTGCAATATTTTCACTTTTTTTTCACAATATAGTTGGATGAAGGTGTTTTGAAGAAATAATATATAACTGTCAGCAAATAGGAGGTACCAATTATGTCCGAAAGAAAAATGCTCCTTTGCGTATGCGGAGCAGGTATCAACACATCGATCAACGCAGAAAGATATCTGCAGGAATATGTTGAAAGCATAGGAAGAGCAGATATAGAAGTAAAGCATTGTATGGTAGGAGATATCCTCAATTACAAGGGTAGAAAGAACATGGTAGTCGTATGGATGACTGCCCCGGATCCTACCTTCGAAAGCCCTGCGGAGAGAGGTCTTCCTTTCATGATCGGTACAAAGAAGGCAAAACTCGAACTTGCAGAAAAGATCGTAAAACAATTGGATGAAATATCTGAAGAATAGCACTTCAGAATTTTGTATTATTCAAAACCATTATGCAATTATTACAGTGAACAAAAGGAGGTAAATGTATGAATGGTATAGCAGCAGCAGTTGCTACATTTTTAGGCAATGTAGGCAGCTCGGTACTCGTAGCAGTCGTCATGTTTATCCTTGGTCTCTGCTTCAAAGCAGGATTCTCCAAGAGTCTTCGCGGCGGCCTTTACGCAGGAATAGGCCTTGCAGGTCTTTCCATCATCATCAACGCGGCTACAGATGCACTTACTCCGGCAATCGCAGCATTCAGTGAGAACTTCTCAAAAGACATGAACGTTGTAGATATCGGCTGGGGCAGCGCAGGCGTTGCATTCGCATGGCCGGGCCTTGCATTCGTTATCATCGGAACGCTTCTCGTAAACGTCATCATGATCCTTTGCAAACTCACAAAGACCATGTGGACAGACATCTGGAGCATTTGGCACGGCAATGTACTTGCAGGTTTCGTATGGGCTGCAACAGGCAAGATGTGGGTCGGCGTAGCAGCTGGCGTACTCTTCCTTGCAATCGGTTCAAAGCTTGCAGACTGGACAGCAAAGGATTATCAGGAATTCAACCAGATGCCCGGTATCGCAGTACCTTGTACAGTATCTTTGCTCGGACTTATCGCAAAGCCCTTCAACAAGCTCTTTGACGCTATTCCGGGAATCAACAAGATCAACTTCAAGCCGGATGCGGTACGTTCCAAGATGGGCGTATTCGGTGAACTGGGTGTAATGGGATGCATCATCGGTATCATTATCGGTATCATCGGAAAGATGAGCTACGGCGGAGTCCTCCAGCTCGGTATCTCCGTGGGCGTACTCATGGTATTCCTTCCCAAGACAGTATCCGTACTTTGCGAAGGCATCATGCCTATTGCAAATGCTATTATCGAAACAGTTCAGGAGAAGTTCGAAGGCAGAGAGCTCTATGTCGGAGTTGACTGCGCAGCACTTCTCGGAGATCCTTCCGTAATGGCATCTGCAGTTATCCTTTACCCGCTGGTAGTTATCCTTGCAGTTCTGCTCCCGGGCAACAAGCTTCTCCCCATCGCATCACTGGCTATCATTCCTTATTGGTGCGGCGCTGTAGCAGCTCAGTTCAAGGGTAATGTATTCCGCATCGTCCTCTTCACACTGATCTGGACCATTCCGGTATTCTACCTTGCAACATTCCAGGCTCCTATCGTAACAGAGACGATGGGCGCTCTCGGACTCGGAGATCCCGCAGTAACTCAGTCCTGCTTCGACATGGGCGGAGATATACTCGGATCCGGAATACTCCAGCTGTTCAAGGCAATATTCTAGTATCGACACAGGGGAAAATATGATCGTTGCTGACAGAAATCTTATTTTCCTGCATCAAGAGGCAACCTCCCGAGAGGAAATAATCGGGAGGTTGGCCTTTGCTTTGCAGGCGATGGGGTACATAGGACCTGACTACGAAGAAGCAGTGCTCGAAAGAGAAAAAGAGTTCCCCACGGGACTCCCCTCCGAAGGAGTATATGTTGCCATACCCCATGCTTTCTCAGGTGACGTGAGAAAGACGGGAGTTGCTGTAGCAGTCCTCGATACACCGGTAGACTTCATCAATATGGGCGATCCTGACGAAGTCCTTCCTTGCAGCATGGTATTTCTCATGTGCAATGCAGAAGGGGCAGACTCCCACATAGATGATCTTCAGGAGCTCATGGGAATGTTCTCTGAACCTGAGCTTCTCACAAAACTGTACGAAGCAAAAGACGTAGAAGAATTCGCTTACTATTTCGAGCATCCGGAACTCTTTGAAGAAGAATGAAGAAACTTCTGATTGCCGGCGGCCTCTGCGGCACCACTATGCTTAGAGCCGGTGAGATGATCACCGAAAGCTGCAGAGCCAGAAAGGTCGACATACAAGTAAATATCCAGAATCTTTGGGAGACCTCTTATGTCGCCGGTAATTATGATGTGATAATAGAAATGTTTCCTTTCTTTGAAAACATGAGCTGCCCGGTGGTATCGGGCAAGCCGTTCATCAGCCACGCAGGAGAAAAAGACGTGGTAAAAAACGTGACCGATCTTCTCTGTAGTGAGGCTTAGGGCATGAAATACTTTGATTTTGCAGCTACAACACCTGTAGATAAAAGAGTCTTCGAGGCCATGAAGCCGTATTACGAAGAAGACTTTTTCAATGCTTCAGGACTCTATACGGGAGGAAAGAAGACTTCCGCTGCCGTTGCAGATGCAAGAGAAAAGGTGATGAACGCTTTGAACGTCAAAGAGGGTCGGCTGATCTTCACATCGGGAGGTACGGAGGCAGACAACCTTGCCATAATAGGGACTGCTTGCAGATCAGAAAGTAGCAGAAAAGCCATAGCCATATCTGCCATAGAGCATCACGCAATACTGGAAAGCGCTGAAAGCCTTAAGAAATACGGCTTTGAGATACGCATACTTCCTGTAGATTGCAAAGGAAAGATAGTACTCGAAAAGTACAAAGAGCTTGTAAATGAAGATGTGCTTCTCGTCTCAGTGATGACAGCAAACAACGAGATAGGCATCATCCATGACATAAAGGAGCTTTGCGCATACGCTCACGAGAAAGGCGCTATCTTCCATACCGACGCAGTCCAGGCATTTCCTTGCCTTGAACCGGAACCTGAAAATTCAGTGGTAGATATGATATCAGTCTCATCGCACAAGATCTACGGTCCGAAGGGCTGCGGAGCCTTGTGGCTGAGAGACGAAAGCCTCGTTACTGCATTGATGCACGGAGGACAGCAGGAAGACGGCTATAGAGGCGGCACGGAAAATGTACCTGCCATAGCAGGATTCGGAAAAGCCTGCGAGCTTCTTGTATCTGAAAGAACAGAAAGAGCGCAAAGCTGCGAAAGAAAGAGAAAGAGACTTCTTGATATTCTTCTAAAGGAAGAAGGGGAGAATATATTGGTCAATACAGACCTTGACCATTCTGTCCCCGGCATACTCAACGTTGCCTTTAAGGACGCAGAAGCGGAAGGCATGCTGTTTTTCCTCAGCAGAGATGGTTTCTCTCTTTCCATGGGATCTGCATGCAACAGCAAAAGCGTTGAGCCATCTCATGTGGTAAGGGCCATAAATGTGCCTGAAGAATACGCAAGAGGCTGCGTCAGAGCATCTTTCGGAAACGGTAATACGGACGAAGATATAGACGCTTTAGGCGAAGCGCTGATCAGGATCTACAGGAAGATGAAGGTCTAGTATTCTTCATCCAGGAGGGTCATGGCGGCTATCTCATCTATGATTAGGGCTTTTAAGTAACCGCCGTTGATGGCAGCTCTTATGGAACCCGCTTTGTCTTTTCCCGCACAAAGACCTACCACCATAGGTGTTTTTCTCAGACTTTCAAGGGATATGCCGTAAAGGCGGTTCGTTATGGATTCTATAGGCTCATTGCCGTTTGAATCTATCTGGTGGCCGCATATGTCGCAGAGCTTAAGATCTGCTATCTGCTTGGCTTCTTCATCTGTGATGTAGTTGGCCTTGTACACGATACTCTCCTTGTAGTTCGAAGTTCCTACGCCTACAAGGGCCATGTCGAGTCTTTCAAAGAGTTTGAAATGTGCTGAAGTATCCGGTTCTTTGAGCAAGAGCTCTTTGAGCTCAGGGTTATGCATGAACATGGGAAGCTGAAGGGCATAGAGAGTGCATCCGAGTTTATCGGCAAACTTTCTTGCAACGTCTCTTCCGTCTATGTGCATGTTGGGTATGTACATGCCGCCTGTAAGCTGAACTACGCAGGCTTTTGGGTAAGACCTTGGTACTTTGAATGTATTTACGAAGGCATTTAAGGTCGTTCCCCAGGATATGCCTATGCAGCTTTTGTCGCTGAGACTTCTTAAGACGAAATCGGTGGCAGCTTCTCCGACGTTGGTCTTGGACGCTTCGGTGTTGTTGCCGCTTGGAACGACGATGACTTCTGAAAGGCCGTATTTATCCTTTATGGTGCGGGCTGTTTCTTCAAGATCGAAGTAGGGGTCTTCTATGGTTATCTTTACTATATTGAGATTCGCCGCTTCATCGAGAAGACGCGAGACCTTGGATCTTGATATATCCATCATATGGGATATCTCTTCCTGGGTCATGTGTCCGTAGTAGTAAAGCTTAGCTACCTGTATGAGAGTCTTTCGTTTTTCATTCTGCATGGCAAAGTCCTCCAAGTGCAGTGATACTAACATATTATGAAATTATGTGCAATATTTGTGCTTTAATTTCAATCAAATATTCATGATCAATAGGAGTAACTTATGCTCGTCAGTTCATATGATATCTTAAGAGATGCAAAGAAAAGATCCTTCGGTTATCCGGCTCCGGACTATTTCGACTACGATTCAGCCAAGTGTTTCGTAGAGACTGCGGAGAAACTGAACAAACCGCTGATCCTTTCTTACGCCCAGGTTTTCGACAGCTTTTTCCCGCTGGAAGACGCTGCAGATATAGGGCTGTATCTTGCAAAGAAAGCAGCAGTCCCCGTAGTCCTTCATCTCGATCACGGTACGGCGGAAGAGTACGTCGAAAAAGCTATAGATCTCGGATTTACATCTGTGATGCTCGATGCATCTACGGATCCTTTTGAAGAAAATATAAGAAGGACGAAAGAGATAGTAAAGAAAGCTCATCCTCTGGGGATATGCGTAGAAGCAGAAGTCGGACATGTTGGAAGCGGAAGCATAGCAGAAGACAGCGGAGTATATACAGAAGTTGAAGAAGCTAAACGCTTCACAGAAGAAACGGGAGTGGATTCCCTGGCAGTATCCATAGGGACCGCTCACGGAGTATACAAAAATGTAAAACCGGTGCTTAATTTCCAAAGGCTTTCGGAACTCAATGAAGTTCTGGAAATTCCTCTCGTTCTTCACGGGGGATCAGGTACCGGAGACGAAAACATATCAAAATGTGTTAAAAACGGTATATGCAAGGTAAACGTATATACCGAGTTCCTGCTTGCAGCGGCTGCTGCACTTAAAGAGCAGGAAGGTGATCTTCACACAATGAAGGCTGCAGCCAAAGCAGCCGTTTCAGAAGTTCTTTCCCACTATTACAATATCTGTGGTGAATGAATTTAAAATATTTGGGTATTTAAAATGAGAAAGATAAGAAGACCGTTTTTTGTGATCAATCCCAAGTCATATCTCTATGGAGAAAAGACCATTGAACTTGCTTCAAAGGCAGATGAACTTGCGGTCAAATACGATATAGATATATTCTTTACAGCTCAGCATGTGGAGCTTAAAGACGTTAAAAAAGCTGCGCCGCACCTGATAGTCACGGCTCAGCACATGGACGGGATAACTCCCGGACGCGGCATGGGAGCCATACTCCCTGAAGCTTTGAAAGAAGCAGGAGTAGAGGCTTCATTCCTCAATCACATAGAACATGCAATGACTGTTGCAGACCTTGGAGAGACTATACGAAGGGCAAAGGATCTTGAGATACTTACCATAGTTTGCGCTGACTCTCCCGAAGAGACCGCAGCGGTTGCTGCCATGCACCCTGACATCATAGTCTGCGAGCCTGCAAAGCTCATAGGAACAGGTGTGACCAGCGGCAGCGAATACATGAAAGCATCTGACAGCGTAGTCAGAAAACTAAGCCCCGAGACTTTGGTGCTCCAGGCATCGGGCATAAGCACGGGACAGGACGTCTACAACGCCATCATAGAAGGCGGTGCAGACGGAACGGGAGCAACCAGCGGCATAGTAGCAAAGGAAGATCCCGTCAAAGCGATGGAAGAAATGATACTTGCCATAGTAAAGGCAAGAGATGATATATCAAAACTATAAAAGGAGGCGTTCATGAAGATACATAAAGGTATAGTAAGGATAACATCCAACGGGTCTAGACCCTCTTATCACAATATCACAGACGAAGTCAAAAAGATGATAGAGGAAAGCGGTGTAAAGGACGGGATCTGCGTGGTCCAGTCTCCTCACACTACATGTTCCGTCATCATGGAAGAATTCGTACACGACACGGATTTCAACGGCGATGAATACCTGCAGGTAGACTTAAACCGCATTCTGGACAGGATCATACCAAGAGAGCTCACAGACAACATGGACTACAGATATCCTGGTCCAAAGCATCTTGAGTTCCTCCTGAGCCTGGATACTCCGGAGTTCCCCAGCGAGCCGGGCACCATACTGAACGGTGACGCCCACCTCAGAGCATCGCTGTTCGGAGCCAGCGAGACCTTCGTGATCTCCGACGGCAAGATCCAGATAGGATCTGTAGGTTCCATCTATTTCATCGACTGGGATCAGAACCGCAGCAGAGAAAGAAAATGCAACGTCATGATAATGGGAGAATAAAGATATGACATCAAGAGAACGTGTAGAAATGACTCTTCGCCATGAAGAGCCCGATTGCGTGCCTATCGACGTATGGGGAAGCGCCAGCAGAGTAAATACAGATCTTTATCTTGAAACTGCAAAGCTTCTCGGAATAGACACAGACAAGACCAAAGTGCTCATAAGACCCGGCAAAGACACCATGTATGAAGACTATGCATTTGCCGATGCCCTTGACAGCGATTTCAGGCACATCAACATCAAAGAAGCAAAGAACTATACACCCTATACGGATTCCGAAGGAAGGATCATAGATGAATGGGGCATAGGAAGATCCATAGTGGGAAGATTCCCGACCATAGTTCTCCACCCATTGAGAACCGCTACCATGGAAGAACTTGAAGCGTGGCAGACTCCTGATCCCAAGGATCCCGGTCGCTATGAAGGACTCAGAGAACTTGCAAAGTACTACTATGAAGAGACTGATAAATACGTAACGGCATGTTCTGCAAATTCAGGTCAGGTATTCGACGTTTGCCAGTACGTAAGAGGCGCAGAGGAGTTCTTTGAAGACCTTTATGAAGATGAAGACTTCGCAAGGCTGCTCATAAAGAAGATAAACGACTATCTCATCGAGCTCAACCTTGAATATCTCGATCATATCGGGCCGTATATCCAGTGGCTTGAGTTCACCAGCGACTTCGGTTCGCAGCACTCTTCCTTCATCTCTACCCAGATGTTCCGTGACTATTTCAAAGATGCGTACACCGAGCTCTTTGCAGCATGCAAGAAAAAGTGCCCGCATATAAAGATATTCCTTCATTCCTGCGGAGACGTTCACGACCTCATCGAAGAGTTCATAGATTGCGGAGTCGATATTATGAACCCGATACAACCCAACGCCGATAATATGGACAGCGCGGAGCTCAAGAAAAGATACGGAGACAGAGTTGTGTTCCATGGAGCCATCGATATCCAGCAGGCGATCTTCGGTTCTGACGAAGACGTGAAGAATGAAGTCAAAAGAGCTATCAGATCAGTGGCGCCGGGAGGCGGATTCATTCTTTCTCCTGCAAACCATATCCAGGAGGGAACTCCCCCTGAAAACGTTATCGCTCTTTACAGATATGCGAGAGAGTTCGGAAAGTATCCTATCAATTGCTAAGGAGGACACTTAATGAAAGAATTTGATTTTGTAGTCAAAAACGAAGAAGGTCTTCACGCAAGACCTGCAGGCATCTTATCTAAAGAAGCCAAGAAATACGAAAGCGTTATTACCATAACCAACGAAAAAGGCAAGAGCGCTGCAGTTACAAAGCTCATCGCAGTCATGGGCCTTGGCGTCAAGTGCGGACAGACCATAAACGTCAAAGTAGAAGGACCTGACGAAGAAAGCGTATACGAAGAAGTCAAAGCTTTCTTTGAGGAGAATTTCTGATGGCTGTACTCAAAGGAAAATCCGTATGCAAAGGTATTGTTCTCGGGCCTTTGGTCGTTTTTCGCGAGATAAAGAAAGACAAACTGTCTTCATCTCAAGTCTTAGGTCCTGAAGGGGAACTGAAAAGGCTTGAAGCCGCATGCGAAGAGGCAAAAGAGCAGCTTGCAGTCCTTTATGACAAGGCTCTTGAGACCACAGGAGAAGAAGGCGCCATGCTCTTTGAAGTCCATCAGATGATGATAGATGACGAAGACTTTCAGGATGCCATGAAAGAAGCCATCGAAGAAGGTGCAAGTGCCGAAAGTGCAGCGGAAGCTGCCGGTGAGCAATTTGCAGCCATATTCGAGGAAATGGACGACGAGTACTTCAAGGCAAGAAGCACTGATATGAGGGATATTGCGTCCCGCATTGCAAGGTGCTTAAGAGGTGAAGTGGATATAGTCCCTGAGCTCAGCGAGCCATCCGTCATTCTTTCTGAAGATCTGACACCGAGCCAGACAGTGATGCTGGATAAGGATAAGGTACTTGCATTCGTTACGAGAAAAGGATCTGAGAATTCTCATACGGCGATCTTATCAAGGATGCTGGGCATACCTGCGGTCATTGGGATAGACATAGACGATCCATCCATAGAAGACGGCAAGACCGTTATAGTCGACGGGAATGAAGGCATGCTCATAACCGATGCAGATGAAGAGACTTTAGAGCAGTACAAAGAGAGGATCGATGCTTTAGAAAAAGAAAAGTCAGCTCTCTCCGAAATGATAGGACTTCCATCGGAAACAAAGGACGGAAGGAAGATCAAGCTGGCAGCAAACATAGGCAGTCCCGACGACCTGGAACTTGTACTTAAAAACGATGCAGAAGGTATAGGGCTTTTCAGAAGCGAATTCCTATACTTGGGCAGGGATGACTTCCCAGATGAAGAGACCCAGTTTGTAGCATACAAAAAAGTTCTGGAAGGAATGAAGGGCAAAAATGTCGTCATCAGGACTCTTGATATAGGAGCTGATAAACAGGTCGCTTACTTCGGACTACCCGAAGAAGAGAATCCGGCTCTTGGCATGAGAGCCATAAGGATATGCCTGACAAGGCCTGAAGTGCTGAGGACTCAGCTCAGAGCTTTATTAAGAGCATCGGCT
>JAFZSM010000064.1 GCA_017619385.1 Bacillota bacterium | reverse complement strand
TCTGCAGTAGCAGTCTACCATTTTGGATGCAAAGACTCTGTCAACGCCATCTTGTTCTCTTATGGCTTTTATATCATCTTTATCGAAACCGTAGGATGAATAGAGCTGTATATCCTGAAGGTGATATTTGTCGTTGAAAGCGTCGACGCTTTGTTTCATGATAGAACGAGTCGACATGAGTCCCATCATAAAAGCAACGCCGATCAATACCATCATGAACAGCGAAAAGAACCTGTTGAAGGTGTGCTTTATTAATCTGAAAGTATCCTTATGAAACATTTAGTATTCGATATCCTCGATCTTCTTTGGATCCTCGTTGATCTCCACTGATTCTATCTGGCCGCTCTTGACCCTGATGATCTTCTGGCCCATATCGGCCAGGGCGCTGTTATGTGTTATCATGACCACTGTCATGCCGTGGTCCTTGTTCATGTCCTGAAGGACTTTCAACACCTGTTTGCCCGTGACGTAGTCGAGGGCTCCCGTGGGCTCATCGCAAAGGAGGAGCTTTGGATTCTTAGCCACGGCCCTTGCTATGGCCACCCTTTGCTGCTCTCCTCCGGACAGCTGGGACGGAAAGTTGTTCATCCTGGACTTAAGGCCGACCATGCCAAGGACCGTTCTTGAATCAAGGGGGTCCTTTGATATCTGAAGGGCAAGATCCACGTTTTCCTTTGCCGTCAGGTTCTGGACCAGGTTATAGAACTGGAAAACGAAACCTATGTCGAAGCGCCTGTAATCGGTGAGCTGCTTTTCCGTATACCCGGCTATGTCCTCGCCGTCGATGATGAACTCTCCCATGGTGGCCGTATCCATGCCCCCGAGGAAATTGAGTATGGTGGTCTTTCCTGCACCGGAAGCGCCCAGGACCACCACGAACTCTCCCTTTTCTATCTCAAAGGAAATATCGTCGAGAGCCTTGATCTCGACTTCTCCCATCTTGTATATCTTGGATACGTTTTTGAACTCTATGAATGCCACTTTCTATTCTCCTAAGGAAGCTACAAAATCTGTAGACAGATTGTTTATATATGACCTGAAGAACACTTTTATCATGTTCTTAAGGGAACCGGTCTTCACGTTTGCGTTTTTGAATATGTCCCTGATACCTGCAAACACAGAAACAGCATAGCCGTGCGACAGTATCTTTATCTGCTTGTCATATTCATTGAGCTTGTAATGGCTCTTGATAATGTGCTCGATGAGGCTTGCGAACCAGTCGGTGATGCTGTCGTTGAGTTTCGAATGCATCATGAGTATGTTGAACTCTATCTTGTGGCTTTTGTATATGTCCACCAGTTTGTCCGCAAGATCGTCGAGGACCTCGATATACTGAGCCACGGTCATGTTGATGTCCATGTCCCCGCTGTTGATGCTGACAGTGTTTTCGGACTTCTCCATGACCAGCTTGTTGATCTCCGACAAAGTTTCACCCACTATGAAGTTGTTCAGCTCTTCCTTGTTTTTGAAATAGCGGTAGAGATTGCCCACGGTCATATTGCTGCCCGCGGCTATATCCCTCATGCTTGACTTGTCTATGCCCTTTTCAAGGAATTCTTTTTTTGCGGAATCGACTATACGCTCCCGCACGTCGTCTTTAAGTGTTTGCATAATAATAAACTCCCGTTCACTATTCTACAGTAAGCGGGAGTAAAAGTAAACAGCTGTTTACAAATTAGAAACAAAAAATCCGGGACGCTGAGCATCCCGGAAAAAAGCTTAGTTGTTAGCTATGATATTGACCATCATGGAAAGCATGAACTTTTTCATAAAGGGATCTTCCATGGGCATCTTGAGCTCTTCTGCCAGTTTGTTGAATCCGTCAGGATAGTCTTTGTAAATATTTTTTCCCATTTCTTCCTCCTATTTCTTGTTCATATATGATGCTACGAAATCGCATACCGCCTTGAAGTTTTCGGGGTTTGCGTCGTTCTTGTAGGAAACGAACTTGTTCTCGGCAAATATGAATCCCGGTGTGAGTTCATCGATGAGTTTTTTAGACCAGTCGAGGCATTCCTGAACGCTGGCATCGTTGAGCATGGTGGTCTCCATACCGCCTATTAGGCAGACATTAGGCAGGGATTTCCTGCATTCGAAGATATCGTCCTGCTCAAGGAGCATGGCCAGAGTCCCCTGTGGGTAGTCTCTGAAGTAGTCGTGGAGATGCTTAGCAGCTCCTTCGACGGTGATCCTGTACTGTTTTTTCTTTGATGCCACAGTCTTGATGAGTTTATCGAGGGGTTCATAGTAGTATCTCTCGAAAGTCTTGGGACTGAGTATGGTGTGGGCCAGCATTATGCTCGAAATGTCGTAGCAGGTCTCGGTGTCTACGCCTTCTTCAAGGCCGGCGACCTTGTTGATGGTCATGTAGATACCTTTCTGGTCCAGAATATCTACGGCTTCTTTCAGTTCATCGGGATGCCTTCTTATATCAAGAGACAGTCCCTTTATGCCGCGTATTCCTGAGAACATGGTCTCGATCGCAAATGAGGGGAAACCTGTCTGAGGAGAGTTGGCGAAGGGTATGCCGTACTCTTCCTTCATGATGTTCATCATCTTCATGGAGAATCCGTTGTATGCGAAGTATTCGTCCATGGTCCGCTGGAAGTCCTCGAGCCCCTTATCATCCCAATCCGGGAATCTTGCAGGAAGGGTCTTTTCCCAGAGATACTTGGTCGGGTCTTTCGCATATTCCACCAGATCCTCGGAGGGGCAGAGCTGATAAGGCTCTACTCCCACGACACAGGACTCATCGTCGTAGTAATAGTAGCCCTTGCCGAAGGATTCCATGACCTTGAAGGGGTTTCTTGCTCCGTTGTCCATAAGCAGGTCGAATTTGTAGATGTCGCAGAACCTTCTTACGACTTTTTCCATGATGGCGTAGTCGTTGAAGGCTTCGCTGTATTTATATCCTGCGTCGATTATCTTCCACGTAACGGCGCAGTTGAAGTGAGGCGTCCTGTCAGGTACCCTGAAGGCAATTGCGTCTCTGAATAATTTAGATCTGTACAAGACCTGTTCGTGTGCTGTCATTTATACTCTCCTCTTCCACTAAGCGGGCATTTTTTACAAAAAATGCATCCTACATTTTAATTCATTATGTAGGATGCATATCTTATCTGTCAATATAATTTTTACAGATGTCCAAATAAATCACATGTGTCAGTCGACATCAGTTCTGGCAAGGATCTGCGCAGGAGTCTTTATCATGGTAAAGAATACGGGCAAAAGTCCGAATATGATATTGAACACGTAGACTATGCCAAGGGATATGAGCACTACTCTTTGGTCGAAAGCGTACTGGTTCGCAAAGAAACGGTACTGCGTCAGGCTGTGAAGTACGTATCCCATCACGCCGAATCCCAAAGTCGAGGTCACGAAGGTTATGACCAGCACCTCGCCGAAGAACATCTTGTATACGTCGGATTTTTTAAGTCCTATGGCTCTTAAGGTCCCTACTTCCTTAACCCTGGAAAGGAAGGATGACCTGAGCATGAGGAATATTTCCACAAGGGATATTCCAAGCACAATGGCAGCGATGATCATGGTGCGCTTGACCTCATCCTTGATGCCGTTTCTGTACTCTCTTTCGGCATCGGCAAAGGTGTCTGCCACTTCTCTTCCCTGCTCCTGATAATATGCTATGACCGCATCTTTATCTTCGGGCACTATGGTCATATTGCTGGTAGTGCTGATGTATTTCTGCCTGTAGCACTCATCAGTGACGAAGACCCTGTTTTCAGAAGAATTGGAGTAGAAGCCTACTACCCAGAGGTTGTGCCCGTTGATCTTGCCGGGCCACTGAGCCCAGATCCAGTAGGAGTAGATATAGTCCTCGGGGATCACCACTTCGTAGAGGTTTTTGGGCAGCCTTCCGTAGGTCACGTTGAGGCTGACCTTTGAGTCGCTCAAAGCCGCTACGTCCGCATTGTTGCTTTGGTCCGCGGAATATCCGCCTTCCGTTCCCGTCTTCATGATTATATCGAAGAGGTATTCGTCAAGGGCGTACACGCTGGGCGACAGCTGATCTACTATGCCCACCACGGTGAACTTCTTGTCAAGCTGGCCTATCTTGCACTCTTTTCCGATGAAGCTTTCGGCGTCTTTGAGACCCACCATGACGGCGGAACCGTAGCTGAAGGTGTTGTTGTTCGTAAAGACGAGCTTGTCAAGGACTATTTCGAACTCGTTTTCAGGCATGCGCCCTGCTACCAGCATGGACTCGTCTATGAGGGACGTCCCGGCAAGAGACCCTTGGATATTGTCCTGGGCGTTGCTTGTCTGGTAGTAGTAATCGGAGTAGTCGAAGATCATGTTGACCTGTCCGTTCCCCGGTATGACGTATTTTACGGTGTCGAGGGATTCCGTATTGAGGAAGTCTTCGACTGTGTTGCCGTTGTTCTTGACTCTTAAATTGTATTTGTTCTCAGTTATGAACTCGTCGTCCGTCACCGTGTTTATTCCGATGACGCTTGAGGCAGCGTACATGATGAACATGGCCGACGCTACGAATCCGAGAAGCAATAGCTTCTTCAGTATGGGGTAATTGAGTATCTTTTTGACTCCGTTCACGAACAGACTGAATATGTTGTAAATGGAGTGGTAGCGGAGCTTTTTTAGCCCTGTATCGAGCTTTGAATAATCGAAATCGTTCTTTTCGGCCTCTTCCTTTGAAAGGGCATGATAGTGATCGTCGATGAACTCTATGGCAGAGTCTTCGTCTACGACCTCAGTCTTCTTACCGCTGGTCTGTATGTACAGATTGCCGTTGCGGAGGACCAGGGTGACGTCTATGTCGGCGCTCCTGTCCGAATAGAAGGACAGGTTCATGCCGCCGGCGTTTCCGTGCTCGTAGGTCGAAAAGTCCTTAAGGTAAATGTGGTTGTCGATGCGGTAATCGAGAGCTTCGTCTCTTTCGTTGATATAGTCGTTAACGATCTTGCCGTCGACTATCTCTATGATCCTGTCCGCATAGAATTCGGCCAGTTCCCTTTCGTGGGTGACCAGTATGACCAGTTTTTCCTTTGATATGGTCTTGATGATGTTCATGACCTCAAGGGAGTTTCCTGAGTCGAGGTTTCCCGTAGGTTCGTCAGCTATGATGATGCCGGGGTTTTTGACTATGGCTCTTGCTATGCCTACTCTCTGGCGTTCCCCTCCGGAAAGGGCTGTTGCGGGACGGTTCCTGTAGCGGTAAAGACCCACCTTTTCCAGAGCGTAGTTGACGTTTTCCTTAAGCTTTTCCTTCTTCCTGACGCCCAGCATCCTGAGGGGCATGGCTACGTTGTCGAATACCGTCATGTCATCTACCAGATGGTAGTTCTGGAAGATGTAGCCTATATTTTTGTTCCTTATGTTATCCGTATGGCCGGAAAACAATCCGTTCATCCTTTTGCCGTTTACGAATATCTTTCCCGCGTCCGGTCTGTCAAGACCTCCTATCATATTGAGGAGGGTGGTTTTGCCGCAGCCGGAGTTTCCCAGTATGGCCACAAGACCGCTGTCTCCGAATGAGAGAGTCGTGTTGTCTATGGCCGTGACCTGGTTTTTCTTGAACCTGTTGTAATATTTCTTTGCTTTTACTACTTCGATCATGACCTACACCTCCTTGTAGACGTTCATTGCGGACGTCTTGAACAGCTGCCTGGCGTACCTTGATGAAATGATCAGGGCCATCAGGTTGAGTACCACATACAATATGACGTAGTCCTTAGTCTTGAGATATTCAAGTATCACGTTTACGAAATCGAATTGGTAATACCCAAGATGCGCCGCGTAAATGGCTCCTATCATGATGAAGAACGCAAGGTTCAAAACAAGCATGAGCTCTATCCTTATGAGGCTCCTGCAGTCACCTGCGGCTCCTCCCAGCATACGCACGGTGGCGTAGTAGACGTTCCTTGATTTCATGATCAGTTTCACGATGAAATAGCTGATGAAGAAAAGTACCACCACGAGGAAGGAAGACCAAAGTGTGTTGAATATGTCGTTCATGACCATCCATGTCCTGTCCATATTGAGGAGGGCATCCTGGATGTACATGGGTTCATAACCTTCCTCTTTAAGGACTTCAATGGTATCTCTGACCTTCTCCGCATCTTCTACGAATACGCTGCTTTGGTAGCAGTCCTTGTCGAAGAACTCATCGTAATCCTGGGCGTTGACGAGTATCACGCCGTTGTTCCAGGCGTAATCCGAGTAGCCTGTCTTCTCGGTGAAATTCCACTGGTAATAGATATCATCTATGGTGAACTTCTTGGAGTCCGTATAGTAAAGGTTCTCAACGGTGACCGTAAAGCTCTGTCCCGGAGCCCACTGCCATTCCCAGAAATAGTTCCAGTCAGAGGATACTATGGCTTTTCCTCTTCCCACTCTGTTTGAGGGAACCACTTTGTTCTGCATGGCCCAGGGGTCTGATTTGAGTTCCTGGCCCGCCACCTTTACAGTCGTGCTGCTGTAACCGCTGTTGATGCCTCTTTTGACCGAATCGAAAAGTTCCTGGTATGCGCCTATGGTGAAATCCCAATTATCTGACTCCCTGTAAAGGAATCCCGTGATCTTGATCTTGTCCCCTACGGCATCGCTTGAGTAGTTCGAATTGACCCAAAGCTGAAAATCTGAATTCATGATGTCATTTGCAGCTTCCTGGGTATTCTGGTAGTAGTCCTTAGGACCTATGATGACTACCTCATTGGGCTCAACGGGCATCCGTCCGTAAGTCAGATCGTTGTTCGTATAGTCCATGGTAGTGACGTCTACCATGCTTCCTCCGAAATAGTACCATTTATCCTGTTCGTTGCACTGCAGGCTCACCTGGGTGTCGAGAAGTACGTCGTCCCTGAAGACAGACTTCACGTTCGCAAGGGATGCGAGGGCTTCGAAGTCTTCTTCC
This sequence comes from Bacillota bacterium, assembly GCA_017619385.1. GTDB lineage: Bacteria > Bacillota > Clostridia > Peptostreptococcales > Anaerovoracaceae > RUG13409. Next base: position 11,530 of record JAFZSM010000064.1, on the reverse strand, counting down.
GTTATGGGGCTTTTGTCAGCTTTCTTTATGATGATCCTGTGCTCGTCGGTGTTGTTGAAATAGTAGTTATATCCCTGAAGGGACATATTGTGCTTTGACTCCCTTATGTTTGCATAAAGGCTCGTAACGGCGGCGGATACGAAGAAGAATATGAAGAGGAGCAGCAGGAATTTGGGCACAAGGTTGAATGTGTTCCTCGTGCCGAGCCTGAGCCTTGAAATGATGTTAAGGTGCTTCCTTCCTTCTCTGACCTCAGCCGCAGGTCTTGAGACCGCAGCTTCTTTGGTCTCTTCTTCAATGCCTTCCTCAGGCAGTTCTTCGGCAGCTTTTCGGTGGTCTATTTTCAGATCCTCCGTGATGCGGCCGTCGTGCATGGTTATCTTTCTGGTAACATAGGGCTCTATCTGCTCGTAGTTATGGGTGACCACAACGACCAGTTTGTCTGAAGCAAGCTCGCTTAAGAGCCTTACGACGTTGGCTGCTGATTCAGAATCAAGGTTTCCCGTAGGCTCGTCCGCCACGATGATGGGCGTGTCCTTAACCAGAGCTCTTGCGATGGCGACTCTTTGTTTCTGGCCGCCGGAAAGCCTTGAAGCTCTTTGATGTCTGAACTTGTAAAGATCGACTTTTTTAAGTATATCGAATATCCTGGCCCTTCTTTCCTTTCTCTTGAGCTTGGAAAGAAGAAGCACCATCTCTATGTTCTGGTATACCGTATAGCTGTTTATGAGATTGAAACTCTGATAGATGTTCGCTATGTATTTCCTACGGTAATCTTCGAAATCGGCATTGCTGTAAGCGCTGGTCTCCTCACCGTTTATGTACATTTCCCCTTCTTCGTAGGTGTCGAGTCCGGAAATGACGTTGAGAAGAGTGGATTTACCGCTGCCGCTTTCTCCTGTAATGGCAACGAACTCGCCCTTTTCCAGCTCCAGATTCACTTTGGTGAATCCGCTGGTGACGACTCCGTTGGAGTAGTAAAATTTAGATACGTTTTTTAATTTGAGCATAAAATATGCGCCTCCTAAGTCTTTAGGTATGATACACTATTAAGGACGGAATTTCAAAGACTTTGGTTACTCGATCTGCAGTACTTTTGCGTACTTTTCCGCCGCATACCCTGATACCATTCTACCCATGCAATATGACTGCTGGGTGACAGAAAAAAAATCCCTTCCGGAAAAGGAAAGTATAAAGGTAAGAAACTATGTCAGATGAAAAAGAAAACAAATACGAAGATATCATAATGCTCCCGCACCATGTGTCCGAAAAGAGGCACCATATGAGCAACCACGACAGGGCTGCCCAGTTCGCTCCTTTTGCAGCCCTCACAGGCTTTGAAGAAGAGATCGACGAAGCCAAAGAGCAGTCCATGATAGACAATCAGTAGTAGCCCTTGACCGACTCGAAGAGAAGCGCTGCGTATTCCCTGAAATAGTACTGGGGAAGAAGAAAGGCTTTGCCCTGCACTCCTATATATGAAATATCTTCAAAACCCGCAGCCTTTGCTATCTTACCTGCCCTGTAAAGGTGGAATTCAGATGACACGATTATGATCTCGTCCCCTTCCGAGTAGCCTCTTTCCTTCATAAGATCTTTTGCAAATTCGAAGTTTTCCCTGGTGGAATCGCTTTTTTTCTCCACCACTATCCTGTCTTTATCTATACCAAGAGATAATAGCCTTTCGCAGGCAGCCTCTCCCTCGGACATCGGTTCATCGGAGCCCCTGCCTCCGGTCGTGACGATGATCGCTCCTTCATGTTTTTTTGCAAAATCCGCCGCAGCATCTATGCGGCGTCCGAATTCAAGGGAAACGCCGGAATCGTTTACCTTTGCCCCCAGTATCACCACCCACTTTGCATTTTCACCCGGCAGGCTCTTAGCGGCCTTGATGATCCTTGCCTCTGCAGCGGCAAAATTGACGATGCAAAGAAAAACTGCAAGCAAAAGGATCCCCTTAGCCGCCCAGGGGAGCTTTACTATGTGTTTCCACAGAAAGCCAAGGGCAAGAAAGGCGGCGCCTAAGATACAGAATATCCAGTTGAACCAGGATCTGCTCGTGACGAGGGCATTGACTCCGAGCCCATAGAGTATACACAAGATCCCAAGAAGCTTTAATATCATTTTCATTCGTTTCACCCGTTCCTTCTAATATACCATCTTTTCTCTTCAATTCCACCACATTAGAATGACTGATGAGTGACAAAAGGAGCCATCCTTACATGCTTTGGTGTATAATGAAGCGGATAGGATCGCTTTCAGGACTCTGAAAGCGAAGCGTTTTGAAAGGAGCATCATTTATGGGAACTCTTGTTAATTACCTGCGCTGGCGCGGAGACATAAGGTTCAAATACAGTCCTCTGAACCTTATGGACGCTGTGGCTTTGGGTCAGATCTCATATTTCGATCTAAGGAACGTATACGTGCAGGGACAAAGGCAGACCCTCGGAGAACTCTATGACAGGCAGCTTGAGGACATGAGCTTTAACTCCACTTCCCTGGACCCAAAGGACGACGCCGAAGAATTCTTAAGAGCAGTGGACGCCTCCGAAAGATTCAGAAGCGCCCAGGTCCTCGATTACACCGACATATACGATCCTGACGATGACGTGCAGTTTTCCGCCATGACCTTAAGGCTTGATGACAGGAGCACAGTCGTAGCATTCAGAGGCACCGACGATTCCATAGCCGGGTGGTGCGAGAATTTCATGATAAGCTTCACTGAGACACAGTCTCAGAAGATGGCAAGGGATTACCTGGCAAAGGTACTCAAATGGCATAGAAACGTATATGTGTGCGGCCATTCCAAAGGCGGAAACCTGGCCATGTACGCAGCCTGCCATATGGATGACAGGCAGCTTAAAAAGATCAGGGCTATTTATCTCAACGACTCTCCGGGTCTTTGCGAAGACGTCGTATCGGAAGAGCAGGTAAGACGCATAGATCCCATCACCACCATGACCCTCCCCTCCGATTCCATAGTCGGGCGCATTTTTGAACCGGATCTGTCAAACAAGAACATAATTAAAAGCAACACCTCCGGTCCCATGGCCCACTCTGGCTACTCCTGGATGATAGAAGATAACGGATTCGTAAGGGAAGAGTCATTCTCCACCGTATCTAACGTCATCAACGACAGCCTGGATAAATATTTAAGGAACGCAGATCTTGAACAGCGCAAAAAACTTGTGGACGGCATATTCGACACCATAAAGGAAGGCGGATATGAAAGACTCAGCGATTTCAAGGAGAACGGTTTTGCCGAACTCTTCGGCGTATTCAAGAAAAAACTCGGAGACAGCATCTCAAACATACAGCCTAAAGAGATGATAATGAACACTGTTGACGAGACCAGGGAGCTCATCATCAACAAGGTGGACGATATAAAAGCCAAGTTGAAGAAAAACGATGTGAAGGATAAATGATTATTTCGCAAAAAATGCCTTGTATATATGCCTGACAGGCATTTTATGCAAAATTCTGCTTGATTCTTTATATCTAAAGTGTGATAATATATATACTAAAAATACAATTTGAAAAAAATAAATTGTTAAGACGAAAAAGGAGAAAAACATGATTGACAACAGATTAAGACCCTTTGAAAAGAGCGAGCTGAGGATCATCGACCAAAAGCCCGGAATCCTCCCCACAAGCCCCAAATCACCGGTCTACAACACCCCTATCTCCATGAGAGAGAACGCCGTATCCCTCTTCAAGCATGAGGAACCGATGTTCGTTTGCTACACAAGCGACTTTGCAAACGTAAACGTACCGGCTTACAACACTAACCTCGGAAGAGGAAGAGATGCAGACGACTGCTTCGGCATCCACTGGACATTCGTTCCCGAAGTCGGCGGAAGCATTTCTCACGAAGGCAACCCCAAATTCACAGATGCAAACGATTGGAAAGACGGTATAACCATTCCTGATGTAAATCAGTGGGATTGGGAAGGTCCGGCGAAAGAGTTTACTCCTGACCTCAGATTCCCCATCGTTACGACTTTCGTAAACGGATTCGGATTTGAAAGACTCATTTCCCTCATGGACTTCATGAATGCTGCTATGGCTCTTATCGATGAAGATCAATTCGACGCTCTGTACGAACTCATCGGAAAACTCTATGATATGGGTATCGAGTGCGCAAAGAAGATCTTCGAGCACTATCCGTACATCGACGGACTCTGCTTCCATGATGACTGGGGCAGCCAGAAGGATCCGTTCTTCTCCGATGAAGTTGCAAGAAGCCTCTTCCTGCCGCACATGAAGAGATTCTGTGATTACATCCACAGCACAGGCCGTTATGTAGAGATCCACTCCTGCGGACATACCGAAGCGAGAGTTCCTATCTTCATCGAAGCAGGAATCGATACATGGCAGATGCAGCAGACACTGAACGATCAGAAGAAACTCTATGATGAATACGGCGACAAGATCATCGTTCAGGTATCCGCTGACCTCTTCCCCTTCGACTACAGCGATGACGAGCAGGCAAGAGCAGCTGCAAGATACTATGTTGACAACTTCTGCAAGCCCGGAAAGCCCTCCATGTGCCTTGCAAGAACAGCAGCAGCAAACCAGAACTTCACGGATGAGCTTTATGAGTACTCCAGAAAGCATTATCTCGCAATCAGAAAAGGCGAAATAAAGTAATCTGAAATTCAAAAATAACCTGTACAGCACTTTAAAACCCTGCGCCGGCCAAGGCGCAGGGTTTTACTTTGTTTTGATCGTTTTGTATCAGTGTCACTCTTCTATGCCGTACACATCCTTGCATTTTGCTTCGAGATAAGAGATGTAATACTCGGGATCGAAAGGTCCTTCGAGAACCATATCGAGAAGTTTTCCCGGCTTGTAGAGACATCCGTACTTCCATATATGCTCTTTGTTCCACTGGTTTATAGGACCGAAATCCCCTCTTTCAGCGCATCCGTCAACGTCGACGGTCTCTTTCATTTTAGAAAGGAACTGGGCACCGTAGGCGCTTCCGAGAGCGTAGGACGGGAAATATCCCACGGCTCCGCCTGACCAGTGGCTGTCCTGAAGGCATCCCTGCCTGTCATCGGGGACGTCTACTCCGAGATACTCTTTGTACAGTTCGTTCCAACGGGACGGGATATCCTTTACTTCCAATTCTCCGGCCATAACGGCTTTTTCTATTTCATATCTTACCATTACATGGAGCGAATAAGTGACTTCATCCGCTTCCGTCCTGATAAGGGAGGGCTCTACTTTGTTCACAGCCCTGTAAAGGTCTTTTGCTGTATAGCCCTTCATCTCTTCGGGGAAAAGTTCCTCGAGCTTCTTGAATATGAAGCTGCTGTACGCAAGGCTTCTTCCGAGTATATTTTCGTAGAACCTGCTCTGACTTTCATGTATGCCCATGGATATACCGCCGTCAAGGACAGTGTAAGCATAGGCTTCGGGAGATCCGGTGTCATAAAGAGCGTGGCCGCCTTCGTGTATCACGCTGTACATGGAAGAAGCGAAGTCGTTCTCATGGTAATGGGTGGTGATCCTCTCATCCAGATGGCTGCCAAGGCTCGTGGTAAATGGATGCTCTGTAGTGGAGAGCCCCACATGCCCGAGATCAAGGCCCATATGTTCCATTACGTAATAGGAGAGTTCTTCCTGTTTATATGCAGGGAAATAACCAAAGCGGATCTCATCGTCCACCTGGGGCATTTCCTTTGTTTTTGCAATGAGAGGAACTATCCTTGCCCTGAGTTTCGAGAAAAACTCGTCGCATATTTCTTTGGAAAGACCGTCCTCAAATTCGTTCAGCCAATAATCATAGGGATCTTTCCCCGGCGCAAGGTATCCGGCGAATCTCTTCTGAGTGTCGAAGACCTTTTCAAGATAGGGTCTGAACATTTCAAAATCAGACAGTTCTTTGGCCCTGTGCCACACATCCTGGGATTCCACCAGCAGTCCCTGAAACTCTATCCACTCCTCCATGGGGATCTTCTGCATATCCCTGATGTCTTTTATGAGCAGTTCCACCATGCGCTGCTCTTCATGAGGCAGAGACTCCCTGTTCTCATCGAGATACTCGAGAAGCTCCACGGTTTCTTTACCTGTTGAAAGCAGATACACTTCTTCTGACAGCACGGTCAGGGAGACCGCTCTGTTAGCTGCTGTTTCTTTCGGTGCAGTAGTATCGCCGTCATAGGATATAAGACCCATGGCGTGATAGTAAGCAGACATTTTCTTCTGAAGTTTAAAGAGATCTTCTCTTGCTTTATCTATAGTCATATTCATACCCCCACTCCTGTGAATGTAATGATAGTCATAACTACGAAATACAAAACAACGCAAATGAATCCGAAACTCAAATATGCGGTCCTGAATCTGAGTTCTTTTCTTATCGGCGTCTCTGCCGGCGTGAGTTCAAGTTTTCTCAGGCTGCTGAAAAGTACTATGAGCCCCGTGATCCCAAGGGCCAGCATCAGCAAAACGTATCCGCCTAAGATACCAAGCCCGCTGCCGGAAAGGTCCAAGGGGATTGTGCCCTGCATCATGCTGTCAATGGCATCGTAATCGATCTTGTCCGCCACGTAGACCGAAACGACGGAACCGAAGAAATTGACGACCATATGAAGTATGATCGAATATCTGAGCCTTCCCGTCTTTGTATATATGTATCCGAATACCAGTCCCAAAGCTGCCGCATAGAAAAACTGGTTCAGGTTGCCGTGGAAAAGTCCGAATGCCAAGGCAGAGAATACTATGGCAAGCCATCTTCCGTATCTTGAAAGCCTGTCTATCATGAGCTTGCGGAATATGAATTCTTCCACTATGGGTCCCAGTATGACTACGAATATGACTATCCATAAGGTATCTCCGTCGGTGATCAGATCTCCGACTACGAAATCGCTTTCGGCACCGGTTATCTTCGTAATGAGGCTTGAGATCAATATGCCCAGTATGTTGCCCGCATACATCACTGCGAAGCATACGGTAAATGCCTTTAGCAGATTCACGAAACCGAGTTTGTGTTCTTCCAGTTTGTCAGCTTTTGTCTTTCTGAGAGCAAGTATACCTATGGGAAGACCCAAGGCGTACATGGGGATAAAATTGAGCAGCCATATATATCCGCTTATGCTGTCCGTATCTATCGCCATGATCTCGGTTGCCGTCATTGCGATGATCTGTACTACGGTCGCGACCAGTGACATGATGAGGGGAACGTAGCACACTCTCGAGAAGGTTTTCTTTCCTATCTTCAGCTCTTCGGAGCTGAGAAGCACTCCTTCAGATCTCCTTGATACGGGAGATATGAAGTTTGTGGTCAGAGCGAAGAATATGCCGAAAAGGGCCAGGTTCACTGCCACTGAAATGAGGGAAGCGACGAAAATGTTCCCAAGGACGAATCCAACGGCCATGATGGCTATATCAGGAAGAAGTCCGAAATATATGAACATTATCTGGACCAGCTGCTTTATGTTGACTCCTGCAGAGGTAGGAACAGACAAAGCGATGAAAGTTCCCACAATGGTCGCATATGCATCGATGGACACGATGAAGAGCATCCATCCGATCATATCGAGTATACTTCCCTTAAGAAGGACACAGGCAAGGATCATTCCGGGAAGGAGATCCAAAAGGCAGTTGACACAGCTTCCGAGAAGCGAGTAATAGATCTTCTTACCCACGGGCTCGGGTATTAGCACGAAGTACTGGCTCTTTGTGTCCGCTTCAAGAGGATTACCAAGAGTCCTGTAAAATGCCATGACGCCAAGAGCAAGAGCCACTACCATCTGACCGTTTTCGCTGTTTGCGAACACCTTCATGAAAAGCATCGAAATGATGGCTGCAACGCCTAGATATGTAAGGGTGGTCTTGGTAAAGATCTTGGCGATACCGAAGCGGCGCCTGTTGTACATGCTCTTATAATAGTAGACGTTCGCTCCCCATCCGTGATGGAAATCGTCTCTTAAAAGGGTATCCGAACGATCCTTTTTCTTTCTTCTCGCATAAAGACCGCCGCTTTCCTGGATATCTCTCATGAGGGCTGCAGTCTCTTCGCTCTTTGCCATGGCATCTTCGTAAAAGTCCGCCTTTATCCTCCATGTGACAGAAACTATGAGTCCTGCTGCTATGAGGTCGAGTCCCGTATATATAAGGAACGTAGAAAGACTTCCGTCGAAGGATGACCCCACTATACCCTTGGTCCATCCCCAGATGGGTATATACCTGCTGACAGGGCTGTTGAAAAAGGCTATCGCCGAATCGAACGGAGCCATGTCATGGGTGACGTGGAAAATGACATATCCTATACCGGCTGCACCGACGACCGCAAGTAAAGCCGGCGTTATATACTTTTTGAGATGCTCCCTTGTGGAGCACAGAGTGTAAAGGAATATCTTTATGAGCTGCCCGAACAGGAACACGAAAAACCATGCGAGCAGCAGAGAAAGAGCCTGCCACACGCTGAGTCCGGCGTTCAGGATGAGATTTGGCAGCTGGAATATCATATATATGCTCGTGAATATAACGAGACCTATGGTGCACATGGTCCTGAAGGCAAGGACAGCCTGAGGTTTCATTGGGGATGTGAACAGAAGCATTACGTCTGCAGGCAGGAATATAGCGCTTCCGTTTTTGTCTGCACCTTTGATAAAGAGGAGCATAAGTCCCAAGATCGCGATTCCCGCTATCAGCTCAACGACTTGAGCGGTCCTTGCCGGATCGCTTGGGATCTCTATCTCAGGATCGTCAATGGGAATGTCTATGGGTTCCTCGATCTCTTCGCCTTGGTTCTGGTTTTCGGCCATATTCTCAAGAGTGGCTATGCCGCCGCCTATGAGGCCTCCTATGAGCATACAAGCTATGACAAAGACGACCACCCAGGTCTTGAATATTTTTTTCAGCTGGTTCTTGAAAGAGTGCCAGGCATAGTATCCGAAAAGACTCATCTGAAGAGACCTCTTTTCTTGGGCGCGGGAGCCTCTTCCTCAGGAGCTTCCGTCATTGTAAGGTCCTCAGCATTGACTCCTTCAGTGACATCGAAGAACAGCTCTTCCAGGGTCTTGCCCATTGCATCGAGCTCTTCCTTCGTAACGTTCGCCTTGACTTTTCCGTTCTGCATTATGATAGTCCTGTCCCACATCATGTCGACAGAGTCTATGATATGAGTACTGATGAGCAGGGTCCTTCTTTCCTCTCTCATCTCCATTATGCATTCCTTAAGCTCTTTTATGGCGTGGGGATCAAGACCTATCATGGGCTCGTCGAGGAGCAGTACGTCGGGCTTCGGAAGTAGTCCGAGGCAGATGTTGAGCTTTTGCTGCATACCCTTTGACAGTTCATCTCCGAACTTCTTTGTCTTGTCCGCCAGTTCGAACCTGGTGAAGAGCTTATCGATATCGGCCTTGTAATCTTTGAGCTTATATGCTCTTGCGAGGAATTCCATATGCTCTGAGACCGTAAGGTTCGGATAAAGAGCAGGAAGCTCGGGGATATATCCAAGGACCCTTCTGGCATCTTCCGTCTTATTCGGTTTTCCGTCGATCAGTATCTCCCCATCATATTTGAGAAGTCCGATGATGGACTTCATGATGGTGCTCTTCCCCGCACCGTTGGGTCCGAGGAGGACTGTAACGCTGCCCGGATCGAGCGTAAAGCTCACGTCATCGCAGGCAAGTGTCTTTCCGTATTTCTTGGTCACATTTTTAACTTCTAACATTAAGGAACCCCCTATTCCATACTGGATATGAACTCGTCGAAATCGTCATATCCCGAAAGTGCAAATTCATATATAACGCTCTGAGCAAAGTGATATCTGCCCGTGCACACAAGATCCTGTTCAAAGATCTTCATGAGCCTCGATTCGACAAGATTCGCAGTAAGAGGCGAATAAGTCCCGACAATGAGTTGTCCGAAATCCGTGGAATAATATATCGCAAATACGTCATCGGAGAGACGGAAGAACTTCTTTTTTACATGTTTGTTGTCGGGGTTGAATTCCATGAACATATCGCCCGTCTCATGAGAAGTCTTGGTCATACCCACGGCATAGGCTGCAAAAGACATATCGAAATAGCCCATGTCCGCTTCTATCTCAAAGACGCTCACATATTCATCGGTGTTAAGCATGAGCGAAGCTTCCGCTGTGGATATGCTCATTTCGGACAGCCTCTTTGCCGAAGTGACTTTTTTGTTCTCAAGCTCCAGCTCCGACACACAGATATGGTACCCGTTCCCGCTCTCTACCAGGGACTCGGCAAGATAGCTTTGCTTTCCTTCATCGTCTGTGAATTTATCTACACTGTTCTGAAGGAATGTAGCATGTTTGGGAAGGGATACGTCCTCAAAACGATCTTCCGGAACACCTTCCTTTTTGAGAAGAGCTGCGCCTTCCCTGTCCTTTCCGAATACCCTCATGAGGTAGTAGTTCACCGCCTCATAGTCCGTTCGCAGCTCGACGCAGATCTTGCTGTTAAGATCTGATATTTCGCTATCTGTAAGGGTCACGGGACTGTCCAGTATGAAAGACAGGTCATCCGCCTCTTTGGGAAGAGGCTGCTTTTTTCTCTTGGTCTCATCGATAAAGCTGCAGACAAGATATCTGCCTTCTTTTTCGGTGACGGGGATCATCTGCGCTCCTAAACCTCCGAAGGCTGCCTTTTCTGCGAGAAGAGCAGCGACCTCATCATCGAAATCATATACTTTGAGGCTGTCGAGGCCAATCTCCTCTATGTCGTAGTAATAGTACTGATGGAGATGACGGTATTCTTCCTCACCAGGGATGAGATATTTCCAATGCAAATGTAGACCCAAAACTCCCATGAGCCTTGTGTCTGTGACGCTGCCATCTACGTATGTGTATTCGGCATCGATATGATCTTTTCCGCCTTTGATGAGCTGAAGAGCCATTTTTTAACATAAAACCCGGTCCAATGCGGCCGGGTCTGTCTTTCCTTCTATATGTGTTCTCGTAACTATTCGAGACCGTATTTCTGCTTGAACTTTTCTACACGGCCGCCACGGTTGATGAACTTCTGCTGACCGGTGAAGAAAGGATGGCATTCAGAGCATACATCCAGACGGATCTCCGGCTTATTAGACTTTGTCATAAACGTATTACCGCAGGCGCAAGTTACCTTGCAGTCCATATATTTAGGATGGATATTCTCTTTCATTTCTCTCTCCTCCTTGATATCTTAATAAAAACGCTTGATTAGTTTATCACAGTAAGGGTTTATAGGCAAGCATTTTTTACTTTTTTCTTGCCTTTAAATATCTGTCAAGTCCTGCCAGATCTTTCTCTACGGACAGCTCATGGAAAGAGTCTGTTTCAGCCGCAAGTTTCAAGACCTCAGAGGCTTGATCTTCGCCTATTTCCATGAGGAAAAGCCCGTCTTTTTCAAGGTATTCACCGGCCTTCTCCAGTATCTTTCTCACTACGTCGAGACCGTCTTCCCCTGCAAAGAGGGCCATCTCCGGTTCAAAGTCCTTCACTTCTTTTTGAAGCCCTTCCCTGTCCCTTTCAGCGACGTAGGGAGGGTTGGATACGATGATGTCAAAAGGA
>JAFZSM010000063.1 GCA_017619385.1 Bacillota bacterium | reverse complement strand
GCCTCAACAAGAATTCTGATATCAGCGGTAATAAATACAACAGCGAGTACAACGCTGTAGGTATAGGCGGAGTCGGCGGTATCGACACGGCAGGCCACGAGGCAGGATTTGCCGAAGACGGCACTTTCTACTTCTGCACCAAGGTCGATGATACCAATACAGCAGCTCTTATACGAGACACTGTTCCCGGCACGGCTCTGACCAATGTTGTTTCCATAGCGACTCTCGGTTCTGCCGGTTACAAGAACCAGTGGAAGACAGATCATCAAAGAGAAGACGATCCTCTCGGAGCAGATGCATATGATCTTTGCGCTCCTCTTGAACTGGAAGTCAAAGAACTTACCATTGTAAACAACACAGGTATGTTCAAGGGTGTAAGCGCGCATCTGGAAGTAACACCTGCAGGAGAGACCACACTGGTCTTCGCCCTGTCCGGGACCGGATATCACTACCTCTACAGGGGAACCTATGAAGAGGCTGTCGAAAACGGCGACAACAGGGAAAACTGGATTGCAGGTTACCTGAACGATGCAGGCAAGTGGGAGTTCAGAGTCTCCGTATCAGGAGATGACAATGAGATGATCCCGCTGGTGGCAATATCCCAGCCTTACCTCGAAAAGTATGAAGCGGGTCAGAATCCTCTTGAAAGAGCATTCTATCCGAGGCAGGCAGATCTTAATATCGACGATCTCGTCGTGACCTTTGATGATTATCACAGGTATACGGGACTTTCGATCACCAACAATGTCGAAGACTTCGATGTTGAAGATGCCATGATCACAACGATAGGAGGACCCAACTCCAATGGTTACGCCGCTACGCTTCAACTGATCCTTGGAAGCGATGCCTTCGATCAGGCATATTTCGGCAGTGCTGAAGAAGCGGCCGCGGCAGATACGACCATAGCTGTCAACGCAGAAGACCACAGCGTGGAGATCAAACTCATGTGGATAGTGACTGCAGGAGATCCGTCTTCCATAGTCTCATATCTCGGCGAAGATGTAGTCATATCCTTCCATTCCGCTGAGGACGGCAAATGGCATGAGATGATCTTCAATGCGAACGAGGCAGATGCCACTCTCGTCATCAGCGCTGAAGAGCCTTCTGATGATGTCAACGTCAACCTTCCCGAGGGCTATCCTCTTGAGGAAGGCACGGACTACAGCGTAGACGGCAATGTGATAACGGTCACCCACGAAACTCCTTGCAAGGTCGGATACTATGACGAAGAACAGGGCAGGTATGTGGAGATCGAAGCACAGCCCGTTGAAGGTGAAGAGAATACCTATACCTTCACGGCACCCGAGGGAGTGACGGACGTAGTCATCGTCGTAAAAGGCGATGCAACTCTTGACGGCTCTGTCAACTTGGGTGATGCGGCAAGGATCAAGGCTTTCTACAGACACAAGACAGATCTTGATGCGCTCGAGATGTTCGCAGCGGATATCAACAGCGATGGCTCCGTGAATTTGGGCGACGCAAGCAAGATCACGGCGGTCTTCAGAAAGAAGACTACAGTCGATTGGTAGTCATACGATCAAAGAAAAATATAACTACTCCTTAAAAGTAAAATACAAGGGACCGGGGAGACGCCCATGCTGGTGTCTCCCCGGCCTCTTTTTACCGGGTAGCATTTTTGTTTTCAATACCATGCCGTATAGTGTATACTATATAAGTTAAGGATAAGGGCAGCGACGGAATGCTGCCACCGAGGATATCATGAAAACAAACACTGCAAAATTCTATATTTCAATATTGCTCCTTTCCGCCATGGTGCTGCTCTTTGCAGCCTGCGGCGAGGAAGCTCCCGTGGAGCATGACGTGTTCGACGCTTACCTTGCATCAACAGGTGAGGAGATCACCCTTTACCGTGGAGAAAAGACCGAAGAGACCAATATCTTCGGAAAGGTCAAAAGCTGGAGCTGGGAATTTACTGAGGACGGCAGCGCCGTAAGAGGGACCAACGTCATGCTCATCGACGATCCTGCGATGGATATGGACGGCAACGTGCTTTACGACCGCATACTCCTGAACGATACGGAGTATTTCATAGATCTTGATTCCCATGCACCCTACTTTGAAGGCTGCGTTCTGGAAAAGGAGAAATATGTTCGCACCTCGGCGACTATCTACCAGAAAACGGACGAAGCCCGTATAGCAGGTTTTGCAAGGAAGGGTTCAAAACTGGAGATCACCGGTTTCGACGGTTTCAAAGAAGACGGGACTGTTGAAATGTACGAGGTCAAATGCGGAGATACGGAGGGCTGGGTGTTCTCCAAATACCTTGTGGATACCCAGGAAGATGCCGATGCGGTCTACAATGTGGACGGCTGCGCCGACAGCCACGCAGACGACTATCTGGAAGGTCTTGAGCTTTACGGTGGTGACCCTTCAAAGCTCGACTACTACCCCGTGGAAAAGCCCCGTTTTGAGGACAATCCATTCTGCGAAGACGTAAGAGCCATGTATCTTTCAGTGGCATGCTCTTATGATATAGACTGGTATATATCCATTGCCCAGGCTCACGGTATCAACGCTTTAGTCATAGATATAAGAGACGACGTCGTCGGTTTCGATGCCGACGTCGTAAGAGAGATGAGTCCCTTTTCCTATGAGTGGCTCTACTACGGAGCGGATACCTACGGCGACATGATAAAGAAGGCAAAGGATGCCGGCCTTTACGTCATAGGCAGGATAGTATGCTTCAAGAATCCCTGGTATGCTACGGATCATCCTGAAGACTGCTACTGGGATCTTTATCACGAGGATCTTCTTCCCAGCGTCTACTCAAGAGACGTATGGTATTACAACGTTCAGCTGGCTATCGAGGCCATAAGGAACTTCGGTTTCAACGAGATACAGTTCGACTACGTCCGCTTCGACGAGACCAGCTGGTACAAATGCGACGCAGGTGACTTCGATTTCGGAGAAAACCTTTACAATGAAGATAAGTGTGAGGCTGTTCAGAATTTCATATTCTACGCTGCCGATATGGTCCACAGGGAGGGAGCCTACATAAGCATAGACTGCTTCGGAGAGCCGGCAAGCGGCTACGTATGTTCCTACGGTCAGCACTGGGCAGCCATGTCCAATATAATAGACGCCATTTCCGCCATGCCCTATACGGATCACTTCAGCCACGATTATCCGGCCCTTTGGGAGTATCCCTACTATACGATCAAAGAGTGGGGCGACGGAGCAGCTATACAGCAGCAGACCATACCTACGCCTGCAACGGTAAGGACCTGGATAACAGCATACAGTGTCCCTTACTTCTATGCGGAAGAGGATAAGATATATTACGGAGCAGAAGAAGTCTCAGACCAGGCCCAGGCTCTCTGGGATGCCGGTCTTACAGGCGGCTTCATGGCGTGGAACATAGCCTGCGACCCATACAGATATGACTATATCAGCTGGGCGTGGGCAAAAGACTATGCGCACTCCGACGGCACTATCTATAGATATTGACATCGACAAAAATGGCTAAAAAGAAAAAGAAGAAGAAAAAGATCAAAAACAAGGGTCGCTTCATAGCGTTCATCGTCATATGCCTTTCTCTCATAGGCTTTTGCGCATCGGTCATAATTCTAAGGGGCATAAACAGCAGGCCCGTGGAATATGCAAAAAGTGAGGGATGGATATCATCGGACGGAAGCCTCATCCAGCTCTATCACGGCGAAGAGAGCGTTGAGAAAAACATTTTCGGAAAAGTTACGAAAAGAGAAGTAACTTTCACCGATGACATCAGCGTGCCAAGAGGCACCGCAGTCACTTTGATAGACTATCCTGAGCGCGATGAAAACGGAGATGTTCTGTACGAAAGGATCAGCATAGGAGATACGGTGTATTTCTTAAGTCCCGGACACGTGGTAAATGAATACTCCAATGTCATAACGGAGACCGAAAAGTATGTGAGGACTCCTGTGACCGTATATGAAACGGCTGATGCCCCCGACGTGGCAGGACTTATCAAAAAGGGAAACAGAGTCGACATCACCGGCTTTGACGGCATCGACGCAGAGGGCAAAGTGAACATGTACAAAGTCAGCTGCAATGGGATCGAAGGCTACGTCTTTTCAAAGTATCTTGTGGATACACAGGAAGCTGCCGACGCCAAGTACGATCAGCAGGTCACGGCCAACGGAAATACGTACAGCCTCATAGAATATCACAGCGATATAGATTATCTGTATCTATATGGAGGAAGCGGAGAGAATCTTGACTATTATCCCGTGGACAAGCCGAGATTCGAGGACAATCCCTTCCAAGAAGATGCCAGGACCATGTACCTTAATATTGCTACCATATGGAACATCGACGAGTATATAAACTGCGCGCTTACTTACGGGGTCAACGCAGTCTGTATCGATATATTCGACGCAGTCCTGAGCTATCCTGCAGATACGGCAAAAGAGCTTGCGCCGACTGTATATAACAATGCAAATTCAGACTATGCTGCATTTGAGTACGCAGTCAAGAGAGCAAAAGAAGCAGGCCTTTATACCATAGGCCGAATAGTATGCTTCAAAAATGACGCTTATGCCGCCGATCATCCCGAAGACTGCATAGACTACTACGGGACTGACTGGCCTTCCATATACAGCAGGAATGCCTGGGAATACAACGTAAAACTGGCTATCGAAAGCGTCAGAAAGTTCGGATTCAACGAGATACAGTTCGACTACGTCCGCTTCCCGGAGAATGCATACAGGATGTCGGCATCGGGAGTTGCGGATTTCAAGAACAAATACAATGAAGAAAAGTGCGATACCGTACAGGGCTTCCTTATCTATGCCTGCGATATGCTCCATAGAGAAGGCGTCTACGTGAGCGTAGACGTTTTCGGGGAAAGCTCTTTCGGCTACATGCCTGCTTACGGCCAGTACTGGCCTGCCATTTCCAACGTAGTGGACGCTATCTCGGGCATGCCATACCTTGATCACTTCGAAACGGATATACCTTCCCGCTGGGAAGATCCCTATACCACCGTGTATAACTGGGCTTACGGAGCAAATAAGCTCCAGGGCACCATACCCACTCCTGCAGTTGCAAGGACCTGGATAACCGGATGGGATACTCCTTATTGGGGCGCGTATGTGACCTGCGATGCAAACTATATAGCAAGGCAGGCCCAAGGCCTTTGGGATGCAGGCCTTACAGGAGGTTTCCTCACCTGGGGGACCTGTCAGCTCTGGAGATACCAGTCCTTCAGCTGGGCCTGGGCAAACAGATACTGAGGCAATCAAAAACCGTGAGTTTCATCTGAACTCACGGTTTTGTACTTTAGTGATAATGTTTTTCGTCGTAGGTCCTGCAGAAGTCGTCTATGTCTTTGATGGCCTTTGCAAGTTCTTCGGGTTCGGGCAGCATGACCACCCTGAAATAGTTTGGCTTCGGATAATCGAAGCCGGATCCCGGTACTACCATGACGTGCTTGTCTCTTACCATTTCCATGGCGAATTGTTTATCGTCTCCGTCCTTGATGTGTACTCTTTCCGGGTCTATCCTTACGAAGCAGTAAAGAGCCCCCGTATTTTTTACGACTGACAGGTATTCCGCTTCGTTGACGGCGTTTATCGTCGCTTCTCTTCTTTCATATATCCTTCCGCCGGGAGACATCATCTCCACTGTGTACACCGGGTCTGCAAGGGCTGCGGGAACGCAGAACTGTGCAAAAGTGTTGGAGCAGAGCCTGACAGAAGAAAGGGTCTCCAGAACAGTTTTGAATTCCTCTCCGTCTTTTCCCGTGAATCCCGATGCGGTCATCCACCCGCATCTGAATCCGCATACGATGTGGGATTTCGACAGACCGTTGAAGGTCATGACCGGAATGTCGGGAGCAAGGGCTGCGATGGAGCTGTGCTTTGCGCCGTCCATAAGGAGCCTGTCATATATCTCGTCTGCAAAGATCACGAGACCGTGTCTTCTTGCGACATCGCATATCTTGAGAAGCAGTTCATCTGAATAGAGTGCTCCCGTGGGATTGTTCGGGTTGATGATGACAATGACCTTGGTCTTGTCTGTGACGTGGCTTTCTATCTCATCCGCATCCGGCATCCAGTTCTTTTCTTCAAAACATTCGTAAAAGACAGGTTTGCCTTCGGCCAGGAGCACGCTGTTGGTCCAGAGATTGTAGTTCGGGCAGGGACAAAGCACCTCGTCTCCCGGATCTATCATGGCTGAACATATCATTTCCGCAAGTTCGGATACTCCGTTGCCCAGGAAAATGTCGTTTACTGATATATTTTTGAATCCCTTGCCAAGGTCGTAGGCAAGTATGGCTTCTTTTGCTTCTTTGATTCCGGTGGATTCCGAATATGCTGCAGCTTTTTCTGTCGCTTCGGCTATGGCCTTTTTGAGACTGTCGGGTACCGGGAAACCGAAGGCTGCCGGATTACCTGTGTTCATCTTGAGCACCTTGTTGCCCTCGGCCTGAACTCTTAAGGCCTCTTTGTAGACTATCCCTCTTGTGCCGCTTACTACATTTTTAGTTCTTTCAGCTTTATACATCGTATTTACCTCCGCAAATATACCCCATATTTTACAATTACAGGAATAAATAATCAACAAAAACAATCGAAAAGTACCGAAAAATCAGAAAGGAGTTTGTCTCGAACTTCCAAGATGGTATAATACTAGAGTTATGAGTATTTTGAACATCTCACAACTGTATTTCAGCGTAGGCGTAGAAGAGATACTTGAAGACGTCAGCTGCATAGTGAACGAAGGGGACCGCATAGGCATTGTCGGCGTCAACGGCGCAGGTAAATCGACCCTTTTGAAGCTCATCATGGGCGAATACGATCCTTCATTCATCGCTTCAGGCGAAGGCTATGAAAAAGACTCGGGCACTGTAGGTTTTGCCCGTGATATTTCTGTTGCCTATCTTAAACAAAGAGAACATTTCACGCCCGGAGTTTCCGTATGGCAGGCTCTTGACGTAAAAATAGATCCGGAGGAATTCCGGGAGAAAAACGGATACACCCTTGAAAAGGGAAAGAGAGGCATACTCACGAGCCTGGGTTTCGGCGAGGATACCTACGATCAGGAAGCAGTCTCTCTGTCGGGAGGTGAGCAGACGAGGCTCGCCCTTGGCGCCGTGCTTTTAAAGGAGCCGGACCTCCTGCTCCTTGACGAGCCGACGAACCATCTTGACATACCGACCCTGCAGTGGCTCGAAAACAGGCTAAGATCATACAAGGGTACTCTCATGATAGTATCCCATGACAGATACTTTTTAGACAGGGTAGCCACAAAGATATTCGAGATAGAGAACAGGCATCTTACCCCGTACAGCGGCAACTACAGCCAGTACAAGGAAAGAAAAGAGATACT
>JAFZSM010000005.1 GCA_017619385.1 Bacillota bacterium | reverse complement strand
GATATAGGCGATATAGTGAGATACGCCGTAAACAGTTTTCCCAAAGTCAGGGCAGTGCACTTCCAGCCTGTCACACACCTGGGCCGTTATCCGGGAAGCTATGACGAAAAGATCACTCTGGACGAACTTATGAAAATGCTGTGCGTTCAAAGCGGCATAGATCCTATGTCTTTACTGCCGTCAAGATGCGACCACGCTCTTTGTGAGTTCCACGGGACATTCGTGGTAGGCAAAGATAAGAAACTCCTGGCGGCAAGTAACAGGAACTATTTTACAAAAAAGAAGAAAAGCAGCGCGGCAGAGAACAGGGATTTTGTTGCCGCTCACTGGTCAGGAAACAAAGGACGAGGCGCAGCTGAAGTTCCTCTTCCGGAAGAACTCAGTATGATGGACTTCGATTCATTCCTTTACTACATGAAAAACGGCAGCATGACCATATCTGCGATGGCTTTCCAGGATGCCATGGATATGGATCTTGATAGGCTTGCAAACTGCAGCCTCCTCGTATACGAGGACGGCAGGCTCATACCCTTCTGCAGCAAGTATCTCACGCCGATGAAGGATGATAAGTAAGACAGAAGAAACGGATTGAAAAGGCGCGCCGCAGCGCGCCTTTCATCACGATTTCTTAAAGATCATAAGTACGTAGCTTATTTTTTTCGGATCGTATTTTATGGAGCAGTCAAGAATGGACGAACCTGTGGCTTCCTGCTCTTTTTTGATGCGTTCCTCCAGGCTGCCGTAATTCATTATGGTATCCGTCATATATGATATCAGAGCTTCTCTGCAATCCTTCTCGTAAATGGAGACAAGTCCCAGGTACTGTGCATATGAGATCAGTGCTTCTTTGTCTATGAGACCGTTTTTGCATATGACAGATGATTTCGCATCGTAGGGGAAGGATGATCTGAAAGCATAGCGGATATCTCCCGGATTTCTTTCGCACAGTCCGCTTATTATCATAAAGCCTCCGGTCTTCAGCACTCTTTTCCATTCGCAGATAGCATCCTTTGGATCTGAAAGAAGGGTCAGCATGCATTCGCTGAGGATACCGTCAAAATATTCTTCGTTGTACGGCAGGTACGTTGCGTCGAATGCGTCGAAGTGGATATCTGAATGGAGCTCCTTTGCTTTTTCGATGGAAGCTCTGCTGCTGTCTATACCGTAGGCTTCGATACAGAATTCTTCCTTTAGCGCGGCAAGGCTGGTCCCCACGCCGCATCCCGCATCGAGGATCTTCAGCGCTTTTTCTTCCCGGGGCCTGCGGTCTTCCGTAAGCAGCGTTACTTTTTTGTCCCTGAAGGATGCAGTGCTCTTCACAGCTGTTCTGAACGCATCCTTCGTGAGCTCTGTCCCGCCGGGGTGCAGGCTCATATTCATTGTATCAGTATTCATTTTAAAACCTCCCAAATACACATGGGGCCACATCTACTGTTTACGTCTAAAGTATATCCTTTGCGGGAAAATAGTGTCAAATATACTTAGAAGGAAATAACATGGTCTAATGACTCGATTTGAATGATATAGCGGAACGTATTCCGGACAAGGTGATCCCGCATACAAAAACCCCGGGGAATTTATCCCCGGGGTCACGTTACAAAGGGCGTAGCCATCGAAGCCCCTGGTCGAATCTTCTTTAGATCTCTACTTTCAGGAAGGTCTTTTTTCCCTTTTTGAGGATCAGCGGTCCGTCCTTGAACATTTCTTTCGTTACGACCAATTTAGTATCGCTTACCTTTTCTCCGTTGATGGAAAGGCCACCCTGTTCTATGGTCCTGAAACCTTCGCCGTTGCTGGGTACCAGCCCTGTCAGCTTCATGAGGGCGACGATGCCCATACCTTCATCGGGCAGTTCGACTTTAGCCGTGGGCATGTTGGCAGAAGCTCCGCCTGAAAATGCCGCTCTTGCAGCTTCCTGAGCCTTTGCTGCTTCTTCGTCTCCATGGACCAGTCTTGTGACTTCATAGGCCAACACTTCTTTTGCGTGATTGATCCTCTCGTCTTTGTGGGCTGTGAGCTCTGTGATCTCCTCAAGAGGAAGGAAAGTCAGCATTCGAAGACATTTTTCTACGTCTGCATCCTCTACGTTCCTCCAATACTGGTAGAAATCATAGGGGCTGCACTTCTCTGCGTCCAGCCACAGGGCTCCGGCCTGGCTCTTGCCCATCTTGGTGCCGTCGGACTTGGTGAGAAGGGCGAAGGTCATACCGTAATAGTCGTCTTTTCCCAGCAACCTTCTGGCCAGATCTCTTCCTGCCAGAATATTGGACCACTGGTCGTTGCCTCCGAATTCTATCTTGCAGTTTATATCTCTTGCCAGGCAATAAAAGTCGTATGCCTGGAGCAGCATGTAGTTGAATTCAAGGAAAGAAAGTCCCTTTTCCATCCTCTGCTTGAAGCATTCGGCTCTGAGCATGTCATTGACTGAGAATCTCGACCCTATATCTCTCATAAACTCAAGGTAGTTCACATCTCTCAGCCAGTCGGCGTTGTTTACGCATATAGCCTTTCCTTTTTCAGGCTCTTTATTCTGCCCGCCTTTTGCAAGGACTCCTTTGGAGCTTACATGATTCCACTCGTCGTCGAAAACGAGGAAACGGTCGAAGAGATGCTTGAAATTCTCTGCGTTTTTGTCTATCTGCTCCGTGGTCATCATCTGCCTTGCGTCGGTCCTTCCGGAGGGGTCTCCTATCATAGTCGTTCCGCCGCCTATGAGGACTACGGGAGTGTGTCCGTATTTCTGCATGTACATCATTATTATGACCTGCATGAAATGTCCCACATGTAGGCAGTCCGCCGTAGCGTCAAAGCCGATGTAGAACTTGACTTTTTCTTTTTCGAGCAGCTGCCTTATTCCTTCGTCGTCGGTGGTTTGCTCGATGAAACCGCGCTCTTTGAGCACGTCATATACGTTGGTGTGTTTGCTTACATTATCAGGGATCTGAAACATATCATTTCTCCTTAGATCATTTACATTTGTTGTAGTATTATACCACAGACTTATTGCTTGTCATCTGCTAATATATTCTACAGCATATTGCATTTATTACTACCCTTGTCGGTCAATAATGTGATACAATATACTGAATTATGATGTAATGACAGGATATCACTTGGATAATCAGGAACACGAAGAATTGAAACAGGCGTGGTATGCCTTCGCTCCGGCTTTAAGGAATGGGCAGGTCCGTGTGAAAAGGTCTGTAGCTTTCCGCTTACTGACCTCTGTTTTGGTGCTCGCTGTATTCATAACGGCAGCCATATATCCTCCAGCAGCAAATGAGAAGGCTGCGTTGAGAAAGGCTCCGACTTGCGAAATATATCCCATAACCAACGGCAAGGATATTACAGGAGTCATCAATTTTACCCAGGTATCCAGGATCGAATCTGCTAAATACGCTGTTTGGGAGGCCACCCAGGAGCGTATGCTCTACGAGGAAGAAATACCGAAAGAGAGGATAGCAGACGGATCCTTCACCATTCCGACCGTAAGCTTCTGGGATGATTACGTAGTCCACTTCACGGACTATACCGGATTCGGGACAAAGGGTGACTACAATCAGCAGGTCAGGGTATCTTTAAGGTACTACTCGTCCAGCGGAGAATTGAAACTGAGGACTTTCGTCGCAGATCCTGTTGAGGCATCTCCCTGCTGGATGCAGATGGCCAGCAAGAAACATGGTGCTCTGCTCGTAAAGGAAGGCTATATTACGGAAATATTTCATACTGCACAGGTCAGAGAACGCATACGCGAGTGTTATATCGATCAGCCCGGCAGAGTCACAAGGGGCGATATCATAAGCGTTAGGGTCAAGATAGACGGTAAAACGCCGGCGGGAAGTCTGGAAACAGACAAAGTCGGACACGGACTTGTGATCGTGAGGATACCGGTACCTGCAGGAATGGAGCAAGACGGAACACATAAAATAGATATCTACGTCACACAATATATAGGCGGGTTCAAGCGATCTCTTGAATTCCTGACTACCGACATCTATTGATTGGGAGGAAAATTAGATGAACGACTTTTTCGTAGACATAATTATGATCGGAAGCGCACTGCTGGTTTTCGTTGTAGCGCTTATCGGCGCAAGAGTATCGTCAAAGAAGGGCGGCAGGCCTGCAGCGGTCTGGGCGCTCATAAGGCTCATATTCGGATTCTGCGCATTCGTGATAATCGCATATAAAGTGATGCAGCTCGTCGGTCTTGAGACCATCGTCACCGTTGCAGCTGTGGGTATAGCCACCCTTCTGGCAGGATTCGGCCTTCAGAAAAATATGGAGAATATCTTCGCCGCTTTGAGCCTCACAGGCAAGGGCAGATTCAAGGTCGGCGACACTCTCGTCGTAAACGGATTCAGAGGCAAGGTCACTGAAATGGGTCCGAGGTCTGTAGTCATAGAAGATGCTGATGGCAACATAAATGTGATCAGCAATTCAGAGATGATCAATTACAGGGTCCTTTCTCCCATAGTCGCAGGAATACCCGATAATCTCACCAATGATGAGAGGGAAGCTCTCAAAGCAAGCCAGGAAGAGACGACCATGAGGAAAGACGCTGCCGATGCAGTGTTCGAAGAAGCAGTGCTCGCAAAGACCCAGATCAAGGACGCTCTCGATGAATCTTTGAAGACAAAGGAAGAACTGAGTACGACTCTGGATGAGATGAAAGCAGCCGCAGCTGAAACAAAAGAAACGGCAGAAAAGAATCTTCAGGAAGCTCAGACCGCCATCGATAGTTTTAAATCCGAGGCTGAGCAAAAGCTAGAGTCAGCAAAGGCCGAAGCAGAAGAGATCCTTGATAAGGCAAACAGCGAAGCTTCCGAGACTCTGGAGACAGCCAAGGCAGAAGCCGCTGAGGCTCTTGAAAGCGCCAAGACTGAGGCTGCAGAGACCCTCGAGACAGCAAGGACAGAGGCGGAAGCTATAAAGGAAAGCGCCGAAACAGAAGCAGCTGAGGCACTCGGCAGCGCAAAATCCGAAGCCGAAGAGATAAAGAACGCAGCCAAGACAGAAGCTGAAGAGGCCCTCGAAAGTGCAAAGGCCGAAGCTGAAGAGATCACAAGAGCGGCGTCGGAAGCAGTAGAAGAGGCAAAGGAAACTGCGGAGGAAGCAGTCGAAGCCGTAAAGGAAGAGGCTGAAGAGATCGCGGAAGCTGCAGACGAAGCAGTGTTAGATGCACTGGAAGCTGCCGGTGAAGCAGTCGAAGCAGTGAAAGAAGAGGCTGAAGAAATGGCAGAAGCAGCAGAAGAAGCAGTATCAGATGCAGTGGAAACTGTAGAGGAAAAAGCAGAAAATGCAGTCGAATCCGTCGCAGAAGCTGTTTCCGAAGTGATCGAAGGGGCAGAAGAAGCAGCAGAGGATGTTGCTGAAGAGGCCGCTGAAACAGCGCAGGAGGCAGCCGAAGCAGTACAGGAAGCCGTTGAGGGAAAGAAGAGATTCGGCCTCTCAAAGAAAAAGAAAAATAAATAGTTTCATATGACAACTTTTTGGAGCGGGCAGTGAATGCCTGCTCTTTTTTGCGGTCTTAATAAGTCATAATTATCTTTTTTGCACATTTGCGTAAGATTATATATTGATTATTTATTTTTCAAGGTATAGAATATCAATAGAAATCGTTTTCCATGCCTGAAACATCACAACATCCTAAACGGTTCAAATCAATGATAAATACTGAAAGGTCACAAGTTGAGATAGAAAGGGTAGGAATGACAGGGAGAATCGGAATCAAAGATGTAGCAGAGCTTGCCGGTGTCTCTGCCGGTACGGTCTCCAAAGTCCTCAAAAACTATTCGGGAGTATCTGAGGAGACAAGAAGGAAGGTGATGGAGGTCGTTGAAAGGACGGGATATATCCCTAACTCCGTAGCCAGTGCTCTGTCTTCTAAAACGAATAAGCGCATCGCTTTGTTCATATATGTAAACGACAAGATGCAGCAGATAGATGAGATCAACATGCTGTTCATCCTCGGCGCCTTCGACAGGGCCAGGAAGGACGGTCTTGAGCTCATAACCGTGTTCAACGCATCCATCGAGAATCTCTCCAATGAGGAGACCGCCGGGTATTTCCACTCCACTCACGTGGATACGGTCATAGCTTTCGGCCTCAATAAAAACGACGAAAAGATCCATTACCTTGCAAAGGAAGGCGGCATGAATCTCGTGGTAGTCGACGCTTATCTTGAAGGCGATAACGTGTCGACGGTCATGATAGACCATTCCCTCGGACAGTACGAAACAGCGGAGCAGATATGCAGCGAAGGAAGCAGAGTGCTGTATATAAAGGGAAAAGAGGACGGATACGTTTCGGACATGCGTCTTGAAGGCATGATGAAGCTTGCCGAAGATAAAAAACTGGATCTTCGCATAGAAAGCGGTGAGTTTTCGGAAGAAAAGGCCTATGAGATAGTCAAGAATGCCGGCGAAGAGTTTGACGCCATAGTCTGCGCCAGCGATCTTATGGCCATAGGCGCCAGAAGGGCCCTTCCAAAGGACTCCAAGGTAAAAGTCTCAGGCTTTGACGGCATCAGGCTCATGGAGTATGCTGCTGCTGACGTCATCACCTGCAGACAGGATTTCTACAACATCGGCAGCGCTGCGGTGGAGGCCGCAGAAAAACTTTTAAGAGGCGGAAAAGGTGAGAACGTTTCCATTCCTTATTCCGTCACGAAGATGAGCCGCTAGGGGACAAGGTTGCGTGCAGCATGCAAGAGGTGCATGTCTGCTGTAAATAAAGATCTATAAATTCCACATCATTTTAAGGAGGCAAAGGAATTATGAAAAAAGTATTAGCAATCGTACTTGCACTCGTAATGGTTCTGTCATTTGCAGCTTGCGGTAAATCCAAAGCTCTCGCAGATGATACTCACGAGGCATGGGTAGCACACGGCCAGTATCTCCTGGCAGACGGAACAGAGAACAGCTGGGGCGGAAAGGCCACAGAAGTTTATGAGAAGTCAGCTCTTACAGCTATCTCTCTTGACGACGTCAAGAAGATAGACCAGGCTCTGTATGATGTTCTTTCCAAGAAGGATGTCAAGTACCTGTATACCATCGACCTGATCTTCGGAACCAACGATGCAGGATGGTCCGCAAAGTTCGTTAAGGACGGCAAGGTATGCAAGGCAAACGGCTCTTATGCATTCAAGGTCGCACAATGCACAGCAGAAGTAGACGGAAGCAACAAGGTCTATTCCGAGGATCAGTGGATCAGCGATCCTAAGACAGCTTATGTAGAAGCCCTCACACCGGATACAGTATTCTATCCCACATGGCAGGAAGAAGCCGACGAGTATGGACTTTCCTGGGCTGACAACCCCGTTGTAACAGGCGGAGCAGGACTCTACACCCTCGTAATAGCTCAGTACACCAACGCATCCGCTCCCGGAGCACCCGGATACGGAGTAGGACTTGTACTCAAGGAAGCTAAGGAAGGCATCCCCTACGTTGAGGGATTCGTTCCTGCAGATCACACATTCGGCATCGTAGGCGGATTTGCAGCATCCGATTGGGGCAATGCAGGCGCTGACGTTCCGATGACACAGGCAAGCGACAACTCCTGGACAGGTGAAGTTACACTCAAGGCAGGCGATGAGTTCAAAGTCCGTGCAGACGGAGCATGGAACGACAGCTGGGGCAATGGCGCAGACAACCTCAAAGCAGAGGCTGACGGCACCTATGTAGTGACCATCACATTCAACGGCGGAGATGACGTCGTAGTCGAAGCAAAGCTTAAATAAAACACTTTTACACAAAAGGGCTTCATTTTTATGGAGCCCTTTTATTATCTTTGTTGCAGCAGAAAAATGAAGATCAAGACTCTCAAGAAATACATATGTCTTCTTCTGGCGGCCTTGATGGTCCTGGCTTTTACGGCTTGCGGAAAATCCGGCGGCAAAAAACTGCCGGAATTCGAGGATTTTGAAGACAGCTACATCGACGCTCTTCCTGAAAACGCGGAAGACGGTCTTACTTTGCATGCGTTCATCTGGACTTACCGTGAGATCACGGCAAATCTCGAAAACATAGCCAACGCAGGTTTCAAAAACGTTCTGACCATGCCTGTGCAGCAGCCCAAGAGCGGCGGATCCCAGTGGTGGGCTTTTTATCAGCCTTTGAGCTTCTCCATCGGAGACAATTCGACTCTGGGCACCAAAGCAGATCTTGAAGAATTGTGCGCAGAAGCGGAAAAGTACGGCATATGCATATTGGCAGACATAGTAGTAAACCACCTTGCAACCACCGACGACGAGGGTAAGGAAGAAGACGGTACTCCTATGGTATCGCCTCTTGTCGCTGACTATGAGCCTTTGATCTACGCAAACAGAAACGAAGACGTCGACGGCATCGGGCTTACATTCCACCACAACCGCAACGCTTCCGGATCGGGAGCAGAGACCCAGGTCTATGCCTACGGCAACCTTCCCGATCTCAACACTTCAAACCCCTATGTCCAGCAGAGGATGCTGGATCTTCTGAAGGAGTGCATAGACGCCGGCATAGACGGCTTCCGCTTCGATGCTGCAAAGCACGTGGAAACTCCTTCAGATCCAGATTATCCCAGCGATTTCTGGGACGACACCCTTGAGAT
>JAFZSM010000062.1 GCA_017619385.1 Bacillota bacterium | reverse complement strand
TCTCTTGACGCGGGGCAGGTGTCGATCTGCTCTTTCGTTACTTTAAGTTCTTTCATGATGGCAGCATCGACCATCTCTTCGGGGATATCATCCCTTGTACCTGCGTCTATAGCCGCTTTTTTCACGTTTGCGACAAGAAGGGAAATGACGTCTTTTCTCTCTGCGTCATGATCCTTCATGGCCGCTATCATTGCTTTTTGAAGTTCTTCGAATTTCATATCTTTATCCTCCGATCCGGTAGATTGCTTCATTACGATATTATACCACCGGCACGTCTTTGGGCAAACAAAAACGGACAGATGAGCTCTGTCCGTGTATATAACGCTTTTCGATCAGTCCAAATAACCTTCTCTTGCTTTGACGCCGAAGCGCTTTTCAAGGAGGCGCATATCCTCATCAGTGATGGTATTGAGTATGGGAAGATGGGCTATCTTAAGATATATACCTGCAGCTTTTTCCACGGTCTCTATGAGGCCGAAGGCGTCGTCAAGGTCCTTGCCTGCCCCGTATATACCGTGCTGAGCCCAGACTACGAGCCTTGATGTCTTCATCTTCTCTGCTGTGGCCTGCCCTATCTCGTTGGTGCCGCATACCATCCAGGGTAGCACTCCTATGCCTTCTGGAAACACGACTACGCATTCCGTTTCCATGCGCCAGAGGGTACGGGTGAACTCTCTTTCATCGAGACTGTGGACGTAGGTCATGGCCAGGATGTTGTCGGGGTGGCAGTGGAGTATGACTCTGTTTGCAGGATCAACTGAAAGCCTTGCCGCATGGCTCATCATGTGGGCCGGAAACTCGCTGGTAAAGGAGCCGCCGTTTCTGTATCCCCAGAGGAGCTTTGCAGTCTTTCCCTTATCGGCTATCTTCACGATACCAAGATTCTTTGCCGGATCGTACTCTATATTCTTGAAGTAGCTGCCAGTGGCTGTAACGAGGAAGCACTTGCCCTCGAGCTCCTCCGCCTCGAATCCTGTGGGTATATCCTTTATGACGCACTGCGTATCCAGATACTCGGAGACCTCGTCTTCATCAAGGAGCAGGGATATGTTCCCCCCGTTCCTTTCGTCCCATCCGTGGGCGTACATGTTAGAGGTCATGCGCATCATCTCCCTAAGGAACGGCGCCGTCAATATATCTTTCATCTTCTTTCCTCCATATCTTATCCTTTGATCATCTTGGCGATGCCCCTGAAGAAACGGCCGTTGGCTATCTCGAGCACTCCCGGTATAACGCCTCCCTTGATGCCTCCTGAGATCATCAGGCTGCGAAGAGGCCCTCCTGCGCTTGATTCCATCATCATCCTGAACTCGGGATCGTCGTAGTCTTTCTTTCCTCCGCATCCCTTGGCGATGACGTTCTCAACGGCTTTGTACATTATCTTCATAATGAGGGAATGGTCCTTCATCCCCATAACGGTATTCTCAAGGGTGAAAGATCCTTTCCTGCTGACCGGCTCTTCATAAGTCCTGCCTATGACAGCTTCAAATTCAGAAAGTGTCGGAACCCCCTTGCAGCTTTCATAGAAACTTCCTTCCTGCCAAGAAGCAGGAGAAAGCTCCTCGCCATCTTTTGCGATCGTTTTCCTAAGGCAAAGATCTCTGCCGGACGTTCCTATGCATATTCCGTACTCACCTTTCTGGATCTTCCATCCGTCCTGCCAGACGGAGAAATCTCTGTCATCAAGGACAAAGGAGATCTCCCTGCTCTCGCCGGGCTTTAGGAACGCTTTTGCAAAGTGCCTGAGCTGCCTTAGGGGTTTGTGCAGTCCTTCTTTTGGCATTTCCACGTAGAGCTGTACAACTTCGGCTCCCTCGCGCTCACCTGTGTTCTTTACGGTCACATATACTTTGTCTCCCTCGAGCCTCATATCAGAAAGCTCAAAGCTCGTATATGAAAGTCCGTATCCGAAGGGCCAGCGAACATCTTTGCCTGCTTTATCGTAATATCTGTATCCCGTATATATACCTTCCATGTAAAGGGCATCTCTTCCCTTTCCGAAATAGGTGGAAGAAACACAGTCCTCATAAAGGTAAGGCCAGCTTTCCGCCAATTTTCCCGAGGGGTTCGCCCTGCCGAAGATAAGATCGGCTGCAGCCTCTCCTCCGGCCTGTCCCGGAAGTCCCATGTAAAGGACGGCCTTTGCCTTATCAGCCCAGGGGCATTCCACGGGAGCTCCGCAAAGGAGCACCACTACGGTGTTGGGATTTGCCTCGCACACTTTTTCTATCATGCGAAGGTGGCCTTCGGGCATCTTCATGTCGCTTCGGTCAAAACCCTCCGATTCATAGCGGTCAGGAAGGCCTGCAAAGACCACGGCGGCATCCGAGTTTCTTGCGGCTATGATGGCATCGACCAGCATCTCGTCGTCCGTTTCTCCCTTTTCGTTGCAGCACTCTATATATACGGCGCCCGGGAAGTAGTCTACGGGCTGGGAGAGCTTAACCGGGTTTATGTGGCTTGAGCCTGCCCCTTGGTAGCGCATGTTCTTTGCCATATGACCAATGACGGCAAGCTTGTTTCCTTCTTTGAGAGGCAGTATGCCATCTTCATTCTTAAGAAGCACGGCCCCTTCGCAGGCGGCTTTTCTTGCCAGCTCGTGGTGGCTTTCAAAATCGCAGCTGTGCTTTTCTTTCAGGTTCTCATTTGCTCTTAGAACGAGCCTTAAGATCCTTTCCGCGCAGGCGTCTATATCCTTCTCATCAAGAGCGCCTTTTTTAACGGCCTCCGCGCAGTCTTTGAACATGTAATCGCTGCCGCCGGGCATATTCAGATCGCAGCCTGCTTTAAAGCCTTCGATCCTGTTGTCCATGGCGCCCCAGTCGGTGACCACAAGGCCCTCATAGCCCCATTCAGTCCTCAGTATGTCTGTGAGCAGCTCCTTATTGTCGCTGCAATGGATGCCGTTCAGTTTGGGATATGCGCACATGACAGTGGAGGGTTTTCCTTCCTTTACGGCTATCTCAAAAGCCTGAAGGTACACTTCTCTTAACGTTCTCTCGTCAACGATGCTGTCAGAGGTGAAGCGGCAATGCTCCTGGGAATTGGCAGCAAAGTGCTTAAGTGATGTCCCCACTCCCAGAGCTTCCATGTTCCTTATATATGAGGCGGCCAGCTTTCCCGCAAGGACGGGATCTTCACTGAAATATTCGAAATTGCGTCCGCAAAGAGGATTCCTCTTGCTGTTTGCTCCAGGTCCCAGCACAAGTCCGACTTCATAAGCAAGGGATTCTTCTCCTATGGCCTTTCCTATCTCTCCAAGGAGATCTTCGTCCCAGCTGGAAGCTGTGGTGACAGCGGTGGGGAAGCATGTGGCGGGCTCAGAGTTGTTGATCCCCAGCATATCGGACTTAACGCTTTGTTTTCTCAGTCCGTGAGGCCCGTCGCACATGAACATTGCCGGTATACCGTATTTTTCGAATTTTCTGGTGGTCCAGAAATCTGCTCCTTCGCAGATGGCTATCTTATCTTCCAAGGTCATGGACGATATTATTTCTTTTATGTCTTTCATTTCAACCTCAATAAATCAATACTTCCAGGACTATTATATATTCTATCCGGATTTTGTTCCACTCCGTTGATATATCAAAAACTGCAAAAAGAGCCTGACAGGTCATTCCCATCAGGCTCTTTTAGCACTATAGATACTTTACTTCGTTTTTTTCTTGTTGGTTGCAGTTACTATTATCCCGCTCAGAAGGAAAGGAACTGCGCACAGAGCTATATGACCGCAAGCGCGGTCAGAGTCAGGGCACCGAAGTACATCCAGTATTTGAAGACTTTCTTTCCTGTAAGCAAAGAATACATCCACGCTGCACATCCCATCAAAAGCACTGCTGCAAGCCAGCTGCTCTGGATCCTTAATGGTGTTATTCCAAAAGATGATATATACAGAACAAGTTTTGATATGGACACTAAAGAGAAGAGCATGCTTTCACCAAGAAGAACAAGGCAGGCTGTTTTGAACCCCTTTGACTCCCTTGTCTGGTCGTCCGCCGACCTTGTGGCAAGCCAGAGAAGAAGGAAGTTAAGGGCCATGACCTTGCAAAGCTCAAAGAACCCTCTTCTTGCGTACTCGGATACTATGAACCCTTCCGGCAATTTTCCGATAAAAGCGCTGAAAAGGTAAGTTCCCTGTATTGCGAAGTACAGTATGTATACAACAGAGAACAGAGCTATGACGAAAGTCCAAACTTTGGCGGACACTTTCTTTATATCCCGGAGCACAGCGTAGATACCGCTTCTTCTGCTTATGAGAGTCTCGTCTTTGTATCTGCAGCTTCCTCCCATGAGTCCCCACAGCCAAGCTCCCACGGGAATGCTGAAAACCAGCTGCATCATGAAGACCTCATCGAGCTCGAAATCAAAAAGGTCATATATATCTTCGAATATACTGCTGAAGATGTCATCAGCCTGCATAAGAAGGGATACGGCAGCCGCCAGTATGCCCATGCTTAAGACCACCGCAAGAACGCTCATCCAGGGGAATTGCCTTGATCCTTCCTTTTCGCTTTTTGCAAACAGCTTCTTTATCCCGAAAAGAAGAGTCCTGATCCGAAGGAAAAGACTTCCCAAAGGTATTATGACGAAGGCATCCAGCACGTCGGCTGGAAGAAGATGCCCGGTCTCCCCTTCCAGCATCTTTCCGCTCCTGCTGAGTACGTACCAGACAAAGAACAGATGGATGAAGAAGAACAGCTGCCACCAGTCCCAGACCCTGTCTCCGTGATAAGGATAAGAGAATAGCTGTCCGTAAGCGCCAAGGTCCCTTAATGCAAGAGCTGCAGTGCATGAAAGAAAGCACGAAAGAAGCAGAATGCTCTCAGCACTTCTCTTTTTCTCTCTGTTTAAGTACTCCACCGTAAAGGACAGTATCCCCGAAAGGACCAGCAGGTACCAGTGCCTGACCTCCGTATCGAATCCCAATGACACTTTGGAATAGCACCATCCTGCAAGGAAGCTGAGAAGAGCAAATATTATCTCTGTCCCCGAAGCGCCGAAAGGCACCTTGGCTGCTTCTGCGGGCAATTGAAAAGTCCTTGACCCGGAGACGCTATTTGTCTGCTCCATCACTTTCTTTCCCTTTTCTGTACTCCAGTATATCTCCCGGCTGACAGTCGAGAGCTTCGCAAAGCTTTGCGAGAGTCGACACTTTTATAGCTTTGGCCTTGCCTGTCTTTAAAACGGACATATTCGCTATGGTTATGCCCACCCTGTCGGCAAGCTCGGTGACGCTCATCTTTCTCTTTGCAAGCATCACGTCTATGTTGAAAATGATATCTCCTTCCATGGCTGCCCCCTCAGATCGTCAGATCGCTTTCTTCCTGAAGGACCGCCGCCTTCTTGACAAGATGTGAAAGTGCGGCTGCAGCAACGGCTATTGCGACCCCTGCAAATACCACAAGAAGCGAAGCAAGTACTACTCCGGGATGGTTCATATTCGAAAACCAAAGGACTATGTTACCTGCGAAGAAGAATATAGCATCTCCTTCGGCAAGCCAGGATATCCATTTAAGAAGCTTTGCGTTTTCCATAGAAAACGACCTGTCGTTTCCGATGTTGACAGCTATCTTCCATCCGAAAACAAGTGCTGTGTAGCAAGGCACTCCGGTACCCCAAAGGAATATGAGCCAGGGCCAGTACCAGTCTGAAAACTCCGGATAATCCCTTACTATGGACTTTCCGAATTCCGGCACGATGAGAAAATATACAACGAGGCCGCAAAGACCTACCCCCACTATTATGACCTTGAGCCATTTTGATAATGCTTTTTGTTCCATGATTGACCTCCATCAGGTTTTTCTAGGGGCATAATATACTCCTAAACACCGTTTGTCAACAATTATTTATCGTATTACGATAATTTATTGATTTTTTGCAATCAATACTACCGGCTCAGCCGGTAGTTTGTTTATGCCCCTATAAGGGGCCTGGACCAGTCGCACCTCAAGGTGCACTGAAAAGTCTGCCAACCACACGGCTATCACACGGTGGCCCTAAAGGGCCATCTCTTTATTTCTTCACCTT
>JAFZSM010000061.1 GCA_017619385.1 Bacillota bacterium | reverse complement strand
TGCTTATCTGACAGAGGAAGACTATACAGCCCTTGTGCCCGACGTTATCGCTGCTATCGAAGCATCGGAAAGCTACGTGGAAGGCACACTGCAGCAGAACGGCAGTTTTCTGGTGTGGATGACCGCCTCCGGTATCCCCTGCTGCTATTCTCCGAGAATGGAAGCAAAGCTGAGTAAACCTTTTCAAATGTCAGATGAAGAACTTCTGGCCATAGAAGAGGATGCCCTCAGCTGGGCAGGAAAGCTCGGAACAGGACTGTCTGAAATCAATGCTACCGGCCACGTACCCACGTCTAAAAATATAGGACTGATACAGCCCTATTGGGAGAGCAATTCAAACTACGACGATTACAGCTTCTGCTCTTACTCTCCTTACTACAAGAGCATGTGGCAGTCGCTCTACGGAGCCACCGGCGGTTCAGGGCTCCGCTACACTATGAAAAATGCCACCGTTGACAATATAGCAAAGACTCTCGAACAATGCGGCCTGGTCATCTTTGACTCCCACGGGACCACAGACTATGAAGGATCCAACGAAGACTATACCAGCAGAGCAAACAGCTCTTATCTGTGCCTCATAACAAGCAGCGGTATCACCAGTCAGGACACGCAGGCTCAGACCGGCACCTACGGCACCTATTACAACTGCATAAAAGGTTATAACTATGCTTACGTTAACGGCACATGCATCGCCAACCATATGTCATCGAATGCCCCCGGCAGCTTGCTCTACATGGGCATATGTCTTGGCATGGCAACGGACAAGATGTTCTCAGGACTCAGAAACAAGGGCGTGGAAGTCGTATACGGCTATTCCCAGTCCGTCAGTTTCGACGGAGAACTGGACTATATGAGATCCATCCTCGGCTATGTGAAAGACGGGGAAACTTTCGGATCGGCAGTCACAAAGGCCAAAGCGTCTCTGGGCGACTGGGATCCGGCATATTCCGACTACTCGCTGACTTTGGCCATAAGAAACAAGGTCGCATTCCCGATCACAGTATCTTCGGAAGATCAATATCCGGGACAGGGAAACGTCGATGCGGTACAAAATGTATTCTCCGCCTGGTCCCTGTTCTCCACTTATGAGGTTACTGCCATATCAAATAACACAAATTACGGCAGCGTCTCCATTGAAGGATATACCATCACCGCTTCTCCGAAGAGCGGTTACTACGCATCGGGGTACACCGTGACCAAAGGAACGGCAACGGTGGTACAGGACGGCAACAGCTTCTATGTAACGCCCTCTTCCGATTGCACCGTACGAATCAACTTCGCTGCCAGAGCGGCAATAAAAGTGAACTGCTATGCCGACGGATCTCTTTATCAGACTGTGAACGGCTATGCAGGCGAAGCTCTGAATCTCCCCTCAGCTGCTCCTGAAGTAGACGGATGGGAATTCATGGGATGGACCAGCAGTGAGATCGCAGAAGATCTCATCAAACCGAGTTACTACGCTCCGGGATCCTCAATAACACTGAACAACGGCACTTCGCTGTACGCTCTTTACAGAGCTTACAGTGACGATACTTCTGCAGAACTGGTCTTCGATCTGGTCACCGAAACTCCCGCTGACTGGAGCGGTGACTACGTGATCACCAACGGATTTTCTGCAGATTACGTGATGAAAGGACTCAGCGGAACCACCAGCTATGAATCATCAAGCGCCGGCGGCGCCGTGAAGTTCTCAGCATCAGGCATCACTTTGTCCGATAACGCTCTGAGCAACGTGAACGATATGTACGTATTCACGGCTGCACCCAGCGGTTCTTACTATACGTTGAAGAACAAATCCACCGGCACATATCTGGCAAGCACGAGCAACCGCCTCAGCTCTTACAGCAGCCTGAGCAATGCTTACTGCCGCTGGACTCTTTCCGTGAACGACTCGGTCTCCTGCCTTAAGAATACCGCCAGCAGCAAGTATCCCTACCTGTCATTCTCTACCGTAGGATACTTCTCGATCAGCGCTACGGCAGGAAGTTCCATCTGTCTTTGGAAAGCGCATTCCTGGAACTATTCCACAGGGCCTTCGGCCATAGTTCCCCAGGTGCCCACATACAAAGTTAGCTTCACAGTTCCCGACGGAGTAGATCCCATAGAGACAATAACTGTAGAAACGGGATCTGAGATCGCTCTTCCCGAGGCAGCAGCACCGGAAGGATACGAATTCCTCGGATGGGTAACAAGCACCTATAACTATGTTTCTGAAGCTCCTGCATCCATACTGAACGGCACTTACACACCGGAAGCAAACGTGACACTGATCGCACTTTACTCTCAAACAGTGAACAGCGGCGAAGGTTACGGACTGCTCAGCTCAGCTCCTTCAGACTGGACGGGCAGATATGTCATCACATACGGAAAAGGATATGACCTTTATCTGCTCAAAGGCGTTCCCGCCACATCCAAGGCCAAATCCCTTACACCCGTAGGCTATGAACAACTCTCAAGCACGAGCATGCTCCTTTCAGGAGATGTACTTGCTGACGTCGCAGACGATTACATTTTCACAGCCAAAGTGACGGATTCCGGCATTATCCTGAGGAACGTGGCTACAGGCAGGTATCTCTCAAGCAGAAACGATCAGCTCCTGTTCTATCCATCACTGAGCCCCACATACTGCAGCTGGACTCCTTCGATGAACGGAGCCTCCATAGTTCTGAACAACAGTGCAAGCAGCGAATATCCTTATCTGGCTTTCTCTGATACAGGCAATTTCGCTCTCTCAGATACTGCTCAGGGCGATTTATATCTGTGGCAGGAACTCTACAGCACCTTCTACACCACTGTGATCTATTAAACAAAGGCTTTAGCTTGATACAAAAAAGAGCCGCGATCCGTAAGGGTCGCGGCCTTTTGATTCGTTGATCTCAAACTTTATTTCTTTTTTTCAACTTCTTTTCTTTTGCTTTTCTGAGCAGCTCTATGGATTCGTCGAATGCCTCAGGTATCTTCTCATCCATCCATTCTTTGCCGCTCTTTTCGTCTTTTTTTATGCTTTCCCAGTTCTTGAGCACTTCGCCCACTGTATCGGCTTTCACGTCGCCGAAGACATGGGGATGCCTGTGTATCATCTTATCTTTGACATGCTTTGACACGTCTTCGAAATCGAAATATCCTTCCTCGGATGCTATCTCGCTCTCCATGACTATGAGCATCAGAAGGTCTCCAAGTTCCTCCATCATGCTCTCGGGGTCCTTGGTCTCCTCATAGACGTTTATGCCGCAGATGAGCTCTGCTGCCTCTTCCATGATATCTCCTTTTAATGATGCGTGGGTCTGTTCTTTATCCCAGGGACAGCCGTCTTCGGCTCTGAGCCTCTTTATTACTTCTTTAAGTTCATCTATTTCAGCCATTTCTTCTTCCTTTACCTGTCATAATCCAGATGGTTCTTTATATATTCCACCATGCGGCTGTATCCGCTGTAATTAAGGTGTATTCCGTCCTCTCCTATATATGCGTCGTAGCAGCAGCCCGTTTCGGGGTCTTTCAGGCATTCTGCCGCGTTCATGAACTTAAAGCCGTACTTTCTGCAAAGCTCGCACATATATGCGTTCATTTTGTTGATTTTGTCGTTTCTGTCAAATCCTTCACGCCACATCCATTCCTCGCTGCTGTAGTAGCTGTCCACGGGAGTGATAGAACAGATGATGAACTCCGTTTCCGGATAGCGCTCCTTTATATCCCCGTAGAAGTAGTCGCAGCTCGACCGAAGATATTCAGGGGTCCAGTGGAGAGTCCTGTCGCTGTTCAAAAGGATGAGAACAGACTCCGGATGATATATATCCATGGCGCCGAAGAAAGTGGTGCTGTCGTCGTAATAGCCGTATACCGTAATAGGTGCGTCGTAAACGGAATCGGTGCCAAGAGACCCTCTCGACCAAAGCTGGCTGTAGGAGACGACCCCGTAATCACCGAGGTTCCCTATGAAAGAATCTCCGAAATAAAGAAGCTTTCCGTACTTTTCCGCATCGTATTCCGTCGCTTTGCAGATCAGCTCGTCGTAGAAGGGATAAAGGTCAAAACTTAGTCTGTCGGCAGACAGGGGTCCTTCTTCCACTACCGTGACCTTTCTTCTTTCTCTGGTTCCGTTTCCTGCATTGTCTGTGACCGTATAGCTGAGATGGTATTCTCCGGCTCTCGATGTATCCAGATCGCTTTCCACCAGGACCTTGTCAGTCAGATCTCCGTCGTTTTCATCGTAGGCGCTGTAGCCCGGTTCTATATACTCTTCTCCTGCGATCAGGTATTTGTCCGCAGAACCTTCCAAGACTATGACAGGCCTCGTTACATCCAACACGTGGACGGTCCTTGTCTTCTTTTCCGTCAGGAAGTGATAGCATATATATTGATCGCCTATTTGCGATGTATCTACGCTTCCCTCGGTCCTGATACTTCCGAGGCCGAAACGCACCTTAGCTCCCGGGTCTTCAAAATCCTCGTTTTGCCCTACTGTGATCTCTTTATCGCCCTCCATATCGATGAAAAGGGGCGTCTTTAAAACGGTGACCGCAAGGATCGCGATCACCGCAAGCAGCAATATGAGTATGGTTTTCTTTTTATTTTTCATTTAATCAACTCCGCGGAGCTCCGCTCCCGGCACGTATTTCCTTATGATATTCAGCATGGCAAGAAGTGTCTCCTTGTCCCATGCTCCCCAGGTCCCGTCCAATATGGCTCCCGAGTCCGTAAAGTTCTGGAGAAAATATCTTTTGGCTCCCCGGACCAGCTGCCCTAAGGAATCCATATCTGACAATTCGTGAAGGCCCTTCACTATGGTGGTACGGAATTCATAATCAACGCCGCTCAGCTTGATTATGCTCATGGACCTTAAGGTCTTTCCGAACAATATCCTGGCGCCGTCTCCGGACAGTCCCGTGGTCATTGCCCACTTCTCCGGGCTGTTCTTTATATCCATGGCCACGTAGTCCACCAGATTTCTGTCGAGAAGGTCCCTGAGCTTTTCCGGATAAGTCCCGTTGGTGTCCAGCTTGACTTTGAAACCCAGATCCCTGACTTTGATGATGAACTCATCTATGTCCGACTGCATCAGCGGCTCGCCTCCGGTTATTGCTATGCCGCCCAGCTTTCCCTGCCTCGTCTTCAAAAAGCCGAGGACCTCATCGGGGTAATACTCAAGATCTGAGTTGTCGAGGACCAGTTCGCTGTTATGGCAAAACGGGCAGCGCATATCACAGCCCGGTGTGAATATGGTCGCCGCTATGTGCCCCGGATAATCCAGGAGAGTCATTTTTTGTACACCTGCTATTCTCATAACATTCATATTCTACCACAAATACGGAAAGTCTGTACGGGCTATTGCATTACATATCGCCCTAATGTCCGTATATTGCTTAAGGCTTTTGTATTTTTCACACTTTCTTTATGATTGATGCCGATTTTTTTGGTATAATGTCCTGGTATATCGGGTATTGGAATTAATATTGATTTGGTAAACACTCATGCAAAGAGTAGAAAGAACTAAAAACCGCAAAAAGAACAAACTTCGTTATGTGATAATTTTCGTGTGCCTCGGCGTATTCTTTTACAGCGCATTCCACGTAGGTATAAACTACTACCGCGCATACAAGAGCCAGAAGGCCATGGACGAAGAAGCCAAAAAGATCCAGGAGCAGCTGGACGAAGCAAAGAGGCGCGAAGAAGAAGAAAGAAAGAGAGCTGAAGAAGCCGCTGCTCAGAACGGCGGAGAGACAGATCCGGAAGGAGGAGGAACAGAATACGTTCCCTTCGTCCTCAACTTCGATGATCTCCTTGCCGTAAACAGCGACATTATGGGCTGGATAACCGTAGACGGGACCAATATCAACTATCCCGTTCTCTATTCATATACGGACAGAGAGTACTATCTCTATCACAATTACTGGGGTGCCTATGATGCCCAGGGGTCCATATTCATTGAGAACTTCAACAGCAGGGACCTTAGCGATTTCAACACCATAGTCTACGGGCACAGTATGCTGAATGGAAATATGTTCGGGACCCTTCACAACTTCTCCCATTGGGACTATTTTAACAACTACGGAGGCATCACCTTATATACGCCCTCTGCAACCTATCACTATTATGTGTTCGAGACGGCGACCATAGACAACAAGCACATACTGACGTACCTGGATAACACCAGCTACGAAAGCATACAAAACTACATCAACACCATAAGCGGCTATACGAGCGGATTCATAAGAGACGGATACACCATTACTCCCGAGGATCACATACTGACCCTCTCTACTTGTACCACAGACGACAGCAAGAGGCTGGTAGTCTTCGCTGTCCTTACAGGGATCAGCTAAAGATTTTTTGCAGCATATCAAAAGCCCGCATTTCGCGGGCTTTTTTCATTGATCTTTTTCTGTCTATATGCAGACTACTTCATTCCGTTCTGGAGCTTGCAGCCCTTGATCAGGTGCTGTGCCAGAAGAGCTGTGGTGATGGGGCCTGTGCCGCCGCCGCAGCCGGGAGTTGCAGATGTGATCATTGCGCATGCATCGACCATGTCTTCTCTGCAGTCGCCTGTACGGATCTTCTTGCCGTTCTCGTCAAGTACGAAGTTCTTATCTGCGTCCTTCTTCTGTGCCATTGCAACGTCGATGACGATGGCATCTTCTCTTACCATATCCGGTGTGAGCAGTCCGTATACTCCGCAGCCTGTGATAACGATATCGCTCTGGGATGTATACTTTTTGACGGACTTTGTGAAGATGTGGCAAACGGAAATCGTTGCGAACTCGTTTGTGAGCATGATGGCAAGAGGCTTGCCGAATACGTTGGAGTTGTTGATGATGGTAACGTCCTTACCCTTTACGTCGATCTCATAGTATTTGAGAAGCTCCATAACGCCTTCTGCTGTGCAGGGGAAGAAGCCTTCGTTGTCCATGATCATCAATTTGCCCAGGTTAGTCGGGTTCATTGCATCGGGGTCCTTTTCGGGAGCGAGCATGTACTTGACTTCGTCCTCGTTGATCTGCGGAGGAAGGGGCTTGAAGATGAGGATGCCGTTGACGTTCTTGTCATCGTTTGCTTCCTTGATCTTTGCGACGAATTCGTCCTGAGTTACTTCCATGGGGAATACTACGGACTTTACTTCGATCTCGCTCTTAGCCATTCTTGTGATGATGCTCTTCTCGTAGGAAATGCTTCCCGGATCTTCTCCGACTCTGAAGATTGCGAGGGTCGGAACGATGTTGTGTGCCTTGAGCATCTGAGCATCTTCAAGAACTTTTGCCAGCATAGCTTCGCTGACTTCTTTACCGCTTAATAATTTTGCGCTCATTTTTTTCTCCTTATGTACATACGGGTTTAAAACACCAATTGGTTTCTCCATCTATTATATTTGTTGTGAGGCCTTTTTGCAAACTGTGATTCCTTCCAAATTTTATGACATTTTGATATCTCTTTGTATAAAGAGCCTTGTATTTGTTCCTTAGCTTCCTTCTCCACACAAAAAAGACACCTTCCGCTGTTCCGGAAAGTGCCTTTCGTTGCTTATTGTCTTAAACTAATTCGAGAAATACTGCTTCGGCAACGTCGCCCTGGCGGGGACCAAGCTTAAGGATCCTGGTGTATCCGCCGTTTCTGTCAGCGTAGTTCTGTGCGATCTCGCTGAAGAGTTTCGTTACGACGTCTTCGTCCTTGATGTATGCGAGAGCCTGTCTTCTTGCGTGAAGATCTCCTCTCTTTGCCAAAGTAATCATCTTCTCGGCTTCTCTTCTGGCTTCTTTTGCTCTGCAGTCAGTTGTCTGAATGCGGCCGTAGCGGAAGAGATCCGTGACGAGATTTCTAAGCATGGATGCTCTGTGGGAAGAGTTTCTTCCGAGCTTTCTGTATCCTTTCATGCTGATCTTTCTCCTTTCGAATCTAATCGTCGCTCGGCGCAAAGCCGAGACCCATTTCTTCTAATTTGTTCTTTACTTCATCCAGGGACTTCTTTCCGAGGTTTCTGATCTTGATCATCTCATCCTCGGTCTTCTGTGTGAGTTCCTGTACCGTGTTGATGCCGGCTCTCTTGAGGCAGTTGAAGGAACGTACTGAGAGTTCCATCTCTTCGATGCTCATCTCGAGCACCTTGTCCTTGACGTCCTCTTCCCTATCCGTCATGATCTCGAAGCTCTGGGCTCCTTCGGCAAGTTCGATGAAGAGTTTCAGATGCTCTTCAAGGATCTTGGCGCCGATGGAGACGCC
>JAFZSM010000060.1 GCA_017619385.1 Bacillota bacterium | reverse complement strand
ATGGCCTCCACTTCCCTTATGTGTCCGAGGAACTGGTTCCCCAGGCCCTCGCCTTTGCTGGCGCCTTTTACAAGGCCTGCTATGTCGCAGAACTCTATGGTCGCATATATGGTCTTCTTTGAGTTATATATCTCGTGGAGCCTCGTTATCCTCTCGTCGGGTACCGTGACTACGCCGACATTGGGTTCTATGGTGCAGAAGGGATAATTGGCAGCTTCTGCCCCGGCTTTTGTTATTGCGTTGAAAAGGGTCGACTTTCCGACGTTGGGAAGTCCTACTATTCCTAATTTCATATATTTTTCTCCTTGCAAAAGTTCCTTTTCATTATATCTCAGCCTCGCCTTTTTCTCAATCGTTTTAGACCGATGACCTGTATTTACGCTTTCGCTCTTTTCAGATATAATGTAGACGTTATATTTGCATATGAATAACGATAATCGGAGGTCAAAACGGTGAACAGGATATTTTCTAGGCTCCTTTACGTATTGGAAAAAGATCAGGATGCGGTCCTTGCGGTAATAATAAAAGAAGACGGTTCCGCTCCCAGAGGAACGGGCAGCGCCATGCTCATAAGCGAAGACGGACATCTGCTGGGTACGATAGGCGGAGGCGCAGTGGAAAAAGAAAGCGAAGAAACCGCAGCAAAGCTTCTCAAAGAAAAGGTCTCATTGAAAAAGGATTTTATCCTGAAACCCAACGAAACTGACGATATAGGGATGGTATGCGGAGGCGACGTGACTGTTTACTTCCAGTTCATTTCTGCGGCTGAAAAAGGCTGGAGGGATATCGCTGCAAAGATACAGGAATGTTACGAAAAGAAGATCCCCGCCTGGCTCATATTGCGCCTTGACGGAAGCCTTGCATCCCTTGCAGACAAAGACGGGAGCGTGTTGGCGGGAAGTGACATAAACGACGCCGGATGCCTGATGGCGGAAGGCTGCGTTGCGACCGAAGACTACTTTTCCATGGCTTTGCAGCTCGGCGAAAGAGCGCTGATCTTCGGAGGCGGACATTGTTCAAAAGCCCTCGCTCCTCTTCTGAAGACCGTCGGTTTCCGGGTGACCATATTCGACAACAGGCCGGAATTCGTGACAAAAGAGATGCACCCCAGCGCCGAGAAACTCATATGCGGCGATTACACAAAACTCTCTGAATATATAGATTTCAGAGACGACGACTACATTGTCGTCATGACCAGCGGGCACAATTTCGATTTCCAGGTCGAGGAGCAGGTATTAAGAAGACCCTCTGCATATGTGGGCGTCATAGGATCCGCAAGAAAGACGGCTTCTGTAAACGCAAGGCTGAGAGATGCAGGAGTTTCAGAAGAAGCCATAGCTTTCGTCCACACCCCCATAGGCACCAAGATCAAGGCTGTAACTCCTGAGGAAATAGCTGTGAGCATCGCAGGAGAGATGATACTGGAAAGAGCCCTCATAAGGGAAAAGGAAAGCGAAGAGACCCACAGCTGCCCCATGCACTGAAAAAAACGCACGTATCCACGCCGAAGGCCAATAGCCTTCGGTTTTTTGTAATGTTTTGTTTGCAAGAAGCGGCCTGATGTGTTATCATCCCCAGGTATATACGGATGTCTCTTGAAAACC
The DNA here is from genome assembly GCA_017619385.1 of Bacillota bacterium. Lineage (GTDB taxonomy): Bacteria > Bacillota > Clostridia > Peptostreptococcales > Anaerovoracaceae > RUG13409. The sequence continues at coordinate 6,371 of JAFZSM010000060.1, read as the reverse complement.
ATCCTAAAAAAACAAGGAGAAATTAAACATGAAAAAAACAAAAAGCTCCGCCCTTGAGCTGGCTCAAGGCGGCATCATCGCGGCACTTTACGTAGTCCTCACCCTCGTTTTCGCCCCCATCTCTTTCGGAGAAGCACAGCTGCGAGTAGCCGAAGCCCTTACCATACTCCCCATGTTCACATCTGCAGCAGTCCCCGGTCTTTTCGTGGGATGCATCATTGCAAATATGCTTGGTGGAGCAGTGCTCTGGGACGTTGTGTTCGGAAGCCTTGCAACACTTCTCGGAGCGCTGGGATCATATTTACTTCGCAAAAAACGCTGGCTCGTTCCCTTCCCGCCCATTATCGCAAACACGATGATAATACCCTTCGTCCTTAAATTTGCATACGGGATAGATCTTCCCATTCCCATGCTGATGCTCTATATACTCCTGGGCGAGATCGGAGGATGCTATGTGCTGGGGCAGCTTCTTGCAAGCGTTCTTATGCGTCACAAAAACACTCTTTTCAAAGAAGATCTGCAGTGACCCAGGCAAAAAGATCACTTAAAAAGCATGACCATTGCGGCCATGCTTTTTTGATGTTCTTTTTCTTTATTTCACTAGTCGGAGCTGGAAGATGACTGAGTGGGAAGATAGGGAATAAGAGCCGATGCAAGGTCCTTAAGAGACAGGGTCTGCACCGTGACTTTTCCCGGGCCTGAGATAACTGTGTTGAAGAGACCTTCTCCTCCGAAGAGCACGTTCTTGACGCCCTTGATGGTCCTGATATCCATGGAGCATGTTGCATCCATCATGGCCAGGCTTCCTGTGTCGACTATCATTGTTTCTCCGCTTTCAAGGTAGTACTCCTTGGTAGCTCCGTCGATCTCGATGAATACTGTGCCTTCTCCGAAGATCTTCTGCATCACGAATCCTTCTCCTGCGAAGAGACCGGTGGATGCCTTCTTGTTGAAGAAGACTTCCGTGGATACTCCCATGGTGGAGGCCAGGAAAGATGACTTCTGAAGGATGATGGGCTTGTCCGGGGTGATCTCTACTGCCAGTATCTCTCCGGGGACCTTGGGATTGAGAGCGATGTATCCGGGGCCTCCCACAGCGGTATAGACGTTTCTGAAGATCTTCTCTCCTGAGAACATTCTTCCAAGAGCTCTGCCGAAGCTTCCACCTCCTTCGGTCTCCATTTCCAGATTGGGGCTCATCCATGCCATGGCGCCGCCGTCTGTGTGAAGTGATTCACCTTCTTCCAGGTTGACGATGGCAACCGGGAAGGTTCCGCATTCGATGGTGTAATTCATTTTGTTTCTCCTTTTGTATATTTCAAAATTATTGTTGATCCGTTTTCTTCTCAGGCCTTTCTATGACCAGTTTTTCCTTGTTTTTGTTTATGAGGACAAGGCCTATGATGCCGCAGATGATGAGCACCACGGATATGACCTGAGCCTGTCTGAACTTCCCTATCCAGAGGCTGTCAGTCCTGAGGTTCTCCACAAAGAAGCGCTCTACGGAATAGAGTATGGCATAAAGACATACTATCTGTCCTCTGTATTTTGCCTTCTTTTTGTCGAACCACATGAGGAAGAGGAAAAGAAGGAAGCACCAGATGGACTCGTAGAGGAAAGTGGGATGAACGAACTCTCCGTCGCAGTAAATGGCCCATGGCAGATCCGTCGCCGTTCCGTGGGCTTCGGAATTGAAGTAGTTGCCCCAGCGGCCTATGGCCTGAGCGATGACTATGCCAAGTATGGTGAGGTCTACCCAGTCCAGGACCTTTTGCTTCCACTTGATGAGGCAGAGTATCCCTGCAGCAAATCCCCCGATGAGGGCTCCGTGTATGGCGAGGCCTCCCTCCCTGAAGTTCAGGATGGACAAAAGGTCGTCCTTGTATACGTCCCATTCGAAAACTACGTAATAAAGCCTTGCTCCTATGGCTCCGCAGGGCACTATCCAAAGAGCGTAGTCAAGGACCTTATCCTTAACTATCTTTCTCGAAGGAGCTTTGTAGTACACTACGAAAAAGGCCACTACGATGCCTAAGGTCAGCAGTATGCCGTACCACATTATGTCCAGGCCCCCTATAAGAGGGATCTTTTCAGGAATGGTAAAAGCCACCCTGTTCGGTACGGGAAGGAACGGAGTCCTCTCCGCAGCATTTGTAAGCGTTACCGTTGTCATAATTCTCTTCTGCCCTCCATGGCTCTGTAAAGAGTCTCTTCATCGGCATATTCCAGGTCTCCTCCCACGGGAAGTCCGTGAGCTATACGGCTCACCTTTATCCCCGCAGGCTTGACCAGCCTTGCTATGTACATCGCCGTCGCCTCCCCTTCTATGTTGGGGTTGGTGGCGAGTATGACTTCCTTTATCTCGTCGTTTTCCTGAAGGCGAACTATGAGGGAGCGCAGGTTGATATCGTCAGGACCTATGCCATCCATGGGGGAAATAGCCCCGTTGAGAACGTGGTAAAGCCCGTGATATTCCTTGACCCTCTCCATAGCCGATACGTCCCTTGGATTCTCGACTACGCATATGGTCGTTTTGTCCCTGGAAGCATCGCTGCATATATCGCAGGGGTCCTGATCAGTCAGGTTCCCGCACACGCTGCAGTAGTGCATGTTTTCCTTTGCATCCACTATGGCGTCTGCTATGCCCCTGGCCTCTTCATCGGACATGGACAATATGTGGAACGCCAGTCTCTGGGCAGTTTTGCCGCCTATGCCGGGAAGCTTTGAAAGCTCCGCAATGAGGCGGTTAAGTGGTTTTGCGTATCCCTTCATATGTTTAGAAACCGAATCCCATTCCGCCGGTGACAGCGCCCATCTTGCTCTCCGTGAGCTCGTCTATCTTGCGCATGGCTTCATTGCACGCAGCAACGATGAGGTCCTGGAGCATTTCCACGTCGTCTTGAGCCACTTCGGGATCTATGGTGACGCTTATGAATTCATGTCTGCCGTTGGCTACGACCTTGACGGCTCCTCCGCCTGCCGTGGCTTCCACTTCGCTGGCCTCGACTTCAGCCTGAGCTGCCTGCATCCTTGCCTGCATAGCCTGGATCTGAGCGATCTGAGCCTGCTGATTATTGACCTTGGGCTTCTTGCCCGCTTTCATTCCTTTTCCCATTTTGAACTCCTTATATCAATTCGCCGTAAAGGCTGAAAGTCTGTGCCTTTACTATCTTTACATCGACTATTTTACCTATCAGATCGGGATCTCCAGTGAAGTCCACGGTCATATTGCTTTCCGTTCTTCCCGTGAGCACCTCTTCGTTGGTTTTTGAAGGTCCTTCCACCAGGACTTTAAGGACCTTGTCCTGATACTGCTTTGATTTTTCTTCCTGTATCTCGTGTATGAGCTTAAGAAGCCTGTTGAATCGCTCGTGCTTGAGCTCTTCCGGTATCTGGTCCTCGTACTTTTCAGCGGGAGTATCCTTCCTTACGGAATAAATGAAGGTGAAGGCGCTGTCATAGCGCACCTTTTCTACAAGATCCAAGGTCCCTTGAAAGTCTTCTTCCGTCTCTCCGGGAAAACCCACAATGATGTCCGTTGAAATAGCTATATCGGGGCAAGCTGCTCTTAAGCGGTCTATCTTGTCAAAGTACCAGGCCCTGTCATAGTGCCTGTTCATCTTTTTAAGGACGACGTCCGATCCGCTCTGCACCGGAAGATGTATCATATGGCAAAGATGTTTGCAGTCTCTGAAGCACGCTATGAGCTCGTCTGATATGTCCTTGGGATGGGATGTCATGAATCTTATCCTCTCTATCCCTTCTATCTTGTCTATCTCCCTGATGAGGCCTGCAAAATCCAGGTTGAGGCTGCCGTCATCAAGCACGGAGCCTTTCTCATCATCATAGTGATAGGTCCCGGGCACGCTTTTCGCTCTGCCGTAGGAATTGACGTTCTGGCCAAGAAGGCATATCTCTTTGCATCCGCTCTTTGCAAGGCATCTTATCTCTTCCAGTATGTCCTCGGGCCTTCTGCTCCTTTCGCGCCCCCTTGTGTAGGGTACTATGCAGTAGGTGCAGAAATTGTTGCAGCCCTGCATTATGCTGACGTAGGCTTTGAAGTCGTAATTTCTCTTTGCGGGCAGGCCTTCAGCTATGGCTTCGGCATCAGACCACACCTCCACGAGCTTTTTCTTTTCGTCCCTGACGTTTTTGAAAAGCTCCGGGAAGTTCTGTATATTGTGTGTCCCGAAAACAAGGTCCACCCAGGAATACTTGGCCTTCAGGGTGTCTATGATGTGTTGCTGCTGCATCATGCAGCCGCATACGCAAGTTATCCTTCCGGGATTTTGCTCGTGGGGATTTTTGAGCTGGCCCAGCACTCCGAAAAAGTGCTTGTCAGCATTTTCCCTGACGCTGCAGGTGTTCAGTATGCACACGTCGGCTTCTTTGAAATTGTCTTCGTAGACGTAACCCATCTCTTCCAGCATGCCCGCAAGAGTTTCCGAGTCTCTTTCGTTCATCTGGCAGCCGAAGGTCACGACGTTGTAGGTCTTCGCCATGCTACTGATCCTTCTCGCTTCTTTCCCTGAATACGAACTTGATGGAAGTTCCCTCAAATCCGTAGCCTTCTCTTATTTTGTTCTCAAGATATCTTGCATATGAGAAGTGCATTATATCCCTGTCGTTGACCACGAAGGAAATGAGAGGCGGTTTTACGCCTATCTGGGATACGTAATATATCTTGAGCCTTTTTCCCTTGTCAGAGGGCGTGGTGTTCATGAGCACAGCGTCCGCTATGAGGCTGTTGAGCTGGCCTGTTGATATCCTCATCGCCCTGTTTTCCGCGACGGCTTTTGCCTTGTCAATGACAGCCTCGAGCCTCTGGCCTTTAAGGGCCGAGGTGAACATAACAGGAGCATAGGACATGAAAGCAAGCTCTCCCTTGATCTGCTTTTCCATGTCTCTCATGGTATTGGTCTCTTTCGGTACGATGTCCCACTTGTTAACGACGACTATGATGCCTTTTCCGGCTTCGTGGGCAAGGCCCACTATCTTCTTGTCCTGCTCTGTAAGTCCTTCCGTGCCGTCTATGACCATGAGGGCAACGTCGCAGCGCTCTATGGCTGCCATAGCTCTTATGACAGAGAACTTCTCTATGTCGTCGTTTACTTTGCTGCGCCTTCTTATGCCGGCGGTATCGATCAGAGTATACTTCTGCCCGTCCTTTTCAAAGGGCGTATCTATGGAGTCCCTGGTGGTGCCTGCTATGTCGCTGACTATGACTCTGTCTTCGCCGAGGAACGCGTTGACTATGGAGCTTTTTCCAACGTTTGGCTTTCCTATGATGGCGATCTTTATATCGTCCTCATCCTCTTCTTCAAAGGCTTCTTTAGGTATCTTTTCAAAGACTTCGTCAAGGACGTCTCCAAGGCCCAGCTTGTTTATGGAAGACACCTGCATGGGCTCCCCGAGGCCCAGCTCATAGAAATCGTAAATGCTGTCCGGCACTTTGCTGTTGTCTATCTTGTTTGCCACAAGTATGACCTTCTTTTGCTTGCGGCGGAGTATGTCCGCAACGTCCACGTCTGCGTGGGTGAGCCCTTCCCTTCCGTCCACAAGGAAGATGATGACGTCTGCCATGTCCATGGCCATTTCGGCCTGGGCTCTCATCTGAGCGGGGATGACTTCTTCGTTGTCAGGCTCTATTCCTCCCGTATCGACCAAAAGAAAATGACGGCCGCACCATTCAGCGTCTGAAATGATCCTGTCTCTCGTCACGCCCGGCGTATCCTCTACTATGGATACCCTGCTGCCCACTATATCGTTGAAAAAGGTGGACTTTCCCACGTTGGGGCGTCCCACTATGGCTACTATGGGTTTGCTCATAATTACCTCAGTTTTGCAAATCTAAAATACGCGCCGGCCACGTCTTTGGCTGACCACATATTATAGCACAATAATCGCATTTGTGGTATAATGCTGCAGAATCCTCTTTCAAGAGGTGATTTTGTGATGTTTTTTACCGCTTCTCTTAGCGGGGAAAAGGAGTTTTATGAAAGTTTGTGTGGTAGGAATAGGTAAGCTCGGTTACTCCATAGCTACCGCTCTCCTCAACGGAGGCAACTCCGTCACCATAATCGACAACAACAGCGAAAGGATACTCAATGCGGGAAGCAATCTTGATGCCTTTACGGTGCAGGGAGATGCGATCCAGATCGAGACCCTTAAAGATATAGACATAGCGTCTCATGATCTTATCGTAGCAGCCACGGAAGAAGACGAAAAGAACATGGTCATCTGCGCCTTTGCAAAAAGGCTTGGCTGCCCCAAAGCCATGGCCAGGGTCAGAAGCCCCGAACACGTGAAGCAGCTCGACTTCATAAGAGAGACCATAGGCATAGACAGGCTGCTCAATCCTGACTATTCCT
>JAFZSM010000059.1 GCA_017619385.1 Bacillota bacterium | reverse complement strand
TAGTGTAAAAGGTCCACAAGTTTTTCCAGACTTATGACGTTCTTTTTTACAAGGTAAGTGTAAAGAAGGGGGAAGGCCGTCTCTATGCCCACTATACCCATGGAACTCTTTTCCAGTCCTTTGGCCTTTTCTTCGGCGCTGTGGGGCGCATGGTCCGTTGCAATCACGTCTATGGTCCCGTCGCATATGCCTTCAAGGAGGGCTTCTCTGTCCGTTTTATCCCTTAGGGGCGGATTCATCTTGAAGCGTCCGTCCTCCTGAAGGAAGCTGTCGTCGAGAAGAAGGTAGTGAGGAGCTGTTTCACAGCTCACGTCCACCCCGTCTTTTTTCGCATCTCTTATGAGCTGTACGCTCTCTTTTGTTGATATGTGGCACACGTGATAGGCGCAGCCCGTATCCTTTGCAAGCACCAGGTCTCTTTCTATCTGTTTCCATTCGGATTCAGAGGATATACCTCTGTGTCCGTGCTCTTTGGCATAGCTTCCTTTGTGTATGTATCCTCCGCCAAGAAGGCTGTTGTCCTCGCAGTGGGCAACGATCATCTTTCCGAGGTCTTTGGCTTTCAGCATGGCTTCTTTCATCATCTCTCGGGTCTGTACGCCTTTTCCGTCGTCGGAAAAGGCTATGACGTAGGGAGCTAAAGCTTCCATATCCGAAAGATCTGTTCCCATCTCGCCTTTTGTAATGGTGCCGTAGGGGATGATGTTGATAACGGAATCTTGCTTTATGATGTCCGTCTGGACCCTCAGAGCATCGAGGCTGTCAGGGCAGGGAGACAGGTTCGGCATGGTGCAGACCGTCGTGTATCCGCCTCTTGCAGCAGCTTTGCTTCCGGTGTATATCCTCTCTTTATATGAAAAACCCGGCTCGCGCAGATGGACATGCACATCTGTGAAACCGGGAAAGATAGTATATTTGCCGTCTTGTCTGATAGTCATTTTGGCTCCTGAAAGAAAAAACTGCTTTCCTTTAAGGGAAAGCAGTAATATACGAAAATACTACGAACGCAGATACGTCCTTGCTGTCCTTGGCGGCCTCACGGGACCGCTCTTAAAGGTTAAATAATGTTAACATTTACGGTCATCGCTGTCAATGATTTCAGATAGAAAGAGCCTATTTATTTATAAAAAAATATGCTGCATTTTCACAATTACTACACATTAAGAGTATTGACAACGTCCTTATGCAGAGGTATATTTAACATGATGTTAGCACTCACATGTTTTGAGTGCTAACAGTAAGGGAAAGATAGTATTTCAGGGTGCAATATGGAACTTAACGACAGAAAACTTAAAATATTGCAGGCCGTGGTCGCAGACTTCATCAATTCCGCTGAACCGGTCGGTTCCAGGACTCTTTCAAAAAGAGATGATATAGACGTCAGTCCTGCTACCATAAGAAATGAAATGTCTGATCTTGAAGAGATGGGTTATCTTACACATCCCCACACTTCCGCGGGAAGGGTTCCTTCGGACAAAGCTTACAGGCTCTACGTTGACGAACTGATGAGCCATTCGGAGCTTTCTCCCGAAGAAAAGGATGTCATCAGGGAAAAACTCGACCAGGGTACCGAAGAACTGGATAAAACTTTGGAGCACGCTTCGAAGGTGCTCTCGGAGATGACCAATCTCGTATCCTTTGCAGTGACGCCAAAGGTAGAGAACAAGATCAAATATATAAACTTCCTGCCTGTAGACGAATCGTCCGTAGTACTCATGATAGTCTGCGAAAGCGGCAGAGTGAGCAACACCGCTATCAGGGTCAACTGTCCCTACACCGAAGAGAACCTGACTTTGATGTCAAAGGTCGCAACCCACAATTACAGCGGGATGAGCGTTGATACCATACTAACTCAGGACATAATGGAAGAGTTCGAAAGAGATCTTCCTCAGCTTGCTGCCATGAGCAGTTCGGTGGTTCCGGGCTTTGTGAAGACTCTGGAGAAGATGCTGGATGTGGACCTTTACGTCAACGGATACAAAAATGTCTTTGCGCTTCCTGAGTTCAAAGACGTGGAGAAGGTGAAGGATGTATATGACATAGTCACCAACAAAGATCAGTTCTCGCAGGTCCTTGTAAACAGGGACAACGGACTTGTCGTGACTATAGGCGATGAAAACTCGCCGGATCTTAAGGATTTCGCTCTGATCACAGCGGATTACAAGGTCAACGGAAAAATGGTCGGAAGACTCGGTGTGCTGGGCCCCAAACGTATGAAATATGATGAGGTCACATCGGTCATCAAATATATTACGGACAATCTTAATCAAACATTTGAGATAGAAGGAGAAGTTGATGATGAGTGAAGACGAAAAGGTAACTTCTGAAGAAACTGCGGAAGAAACTGAAGAAGAAAAGCCAAAAGAGAGCGAAGAATCCGAAGAGCAGACGGAAGAAAGCGAACAGGAAGCGGCTGAAGCTCCTAAGGAAGAACCGGCTGCGCAAGCTGAAGTCATAGACTACTATGACAAGTGGCTCAGAGTCACTGCAGAATATCAGAATTACAGGACCAGAACTCAAAAAGAAAAGGAAGAGATCTATCAGAATGCAAGCGCCAAGTTCGTCGAAGGACTCCTTGAAGTGATAGATAACTTCGAGAGGGCGATGCAGACAAAGCCCGAAGGAGATAAATTCGCCGACGGAATAGAGCTCATCTACAGGCAGTTCCTGACAGTGCTCGACAAGAACAACGTGAAAGAGATCCCGGCAAAGGGAGAGAAGTTCGATCCCAAAGTGCACATGGCCGTCCAGATGATGGCAGTAGAAGGTATGGAAAGCGACCACGTCGCTGAAGTAATAAAAAAAGGATATACAATGAACGATAAAGTGATACGTCCGGCTATGGTCATCGTATCACAATAAGGAGGCAATAAAATGGGAAAAGTTATAGGTATCGACCTTGGAACAACAAATAGCTGCGTAGCAGTGCTTGAAGGAGGAGATCCGATAGTCATCACTAACGCAGAAGGAAACCGCACGACACCGTCTGTCGTAGGTTTCACAAAGGGCGGGGAAAGACTGGTAGGAGAAACGGCAAAACACCAGGCTATCACTAACCCCGACAGAACGATTTCATCTATCAAACGTCACATGGGTTCAAATTACACAGTATCTATCGACGGAAAGACCTACACACCGCAGGACATCTCCGCAATGATACTGGCAAAGCTCAAGGCTGACGCAGAGAGCTATCTGGGACAGAAGGTAACTGAAGCCGTCATAACGGTTCCGGCATACTTCTCAGACAGCCAGAAGCAGGCAACAAAAGATGCAGGCAAGATCGCAGGACTCGATGTCAAGAGAATAGTCAACGAGCCTACGGCAGCAGCCCTTGCATACGGACTCGATAAGGCAGAAGGATCCCAGAAGATCCTGGTCTACGACCTGGGCGGCGGTACATTCGATGTATCCATTCTCCAGCTCGGCGACGGAGTATTCGAAGTCCTCGCGACCAACGGCGACACAAAGCTCGGCGGAGACGACTTCGATAACGTGCTCATGAACTACATCGCAGATGAGTTCGCAAAGGAGAACGGAGCTGACCTTAGGAACGACAAGATGGCCATGCAGAGACTTAAAGAGGCTGCAGAAAAGGCAAAGAAGGAACTTTCTTCAAGCCAGACCACTAACATCAATCTGCCGTATATCACAGTTAACAACGGTGAGCCTCTCCACATCAATATGGACCTCACCAGGGCTAAGTTCGAACAGCTGACCAAGCACCTTGTAGACCGTACCATAGAGCCTATGAAGAAGGCTATGCAGGATGCGAACGTTACTTCCGCAGATCTTGCAAAGGTCATACTCGTCGGCGGTTCCACAAGGATCCCGGCAGTACAGGAGTGCGTAAAGCAGGTAACGGGCAAGGAGCCCTTCAAGGGCATCAACCCCGATGAATGCGTTGCAGTAGGAGCAGCCATCCAGGCAGGCGTTCTCACAGGAGAAGTCAACGACATACTCCTTCTTGATGTAACACCGCTTTCACTGTCCATTGAGACTCTTGGAGGAGTCGCAACGAGACTTATCGAGAGAAATACGACTATTCCTACAAAGAAGAGCCAAATCTTCTCCACGGCTGCAGATAACCAGACGGCGGTAGATATCCACGTAATGCAGGGCGAAAGACAGATGGCAGCTGACAATATCACACTCGGCAGATTCCAGCTCTCCGGTATTCCTCCTGCGCCTCGTGGGATCCCGCAGATCGAAGTCACCTTCGACATCGATGCCAACGGTATCGTAAACGTAAGCGCAAAGGATCTGGGAACAGGCAAGAGCCAGAACATAACGATCACTTCCTCAACGAAGCTTTCAGAGGACGAGATCAACGCCAAGGTCAAGGAAGCAGAACAGTATGCTGCAGAAGACAAGGCTAAGAAGGAAGGCATAGAGGTTAAGAACCAGGCTGAAACTCTCATTTATGAGACTGAAAAGAACCTTAAGGATCTTGAAGGTAAGCTCAGCGCAGATGAAGTGGCTAAGATCATATCTGCAAAGGATGCTCTGCAATCAGCTCTCAATGCAGGAACGACCGAGGAGATCAAAGCAAAGATGGAGGCTCTCACAAACGAGTATCACATCATATCCACAAAGCTCTACGAGCAGGCTCAGCAGGCACAGTCTGCAGGCCAAGCCGCAGGTCCGGATATGGGAGCTCAGGGTTACAGCCAGAGCTACACTCAGGAACAGCCTCAGCAGAACAATAATCATGATGACAACGTCGTTGATGCAGACTTTGAGGTGGTCGACGACTAAAGCTAAACAATGGCAGACAAAAAAGATTACTATGAAACCTTAGGGCTCAAAAAAGGAGCTTCTGAGGAAGAAATAAAATCAGCATTCCGTAAGATGGCAATGAAGTATCACCCGGACAGAAATCCGGGTGACGCTTCGGCCGAGGAAAAATTCAAAGAGGTCAACGAGGCTTATTCGATCCTTTCGGATCCGGACAAGAAAGCCAAGTATGACCGTTTTGGATTTGCAGGGGTGGATCCCTCCTACGGCGCAGGTTCCTATTCAGGCGGATACACAGGTCCTTCGGGCTTCTCCGGTTTCAATGCGGGGGATTTCGGATTCGAAGATCTGGGCGACATATTCAATATGTTCACAGGCGGTGGTTCGTCCTATTCGTCCACCAGGAACGGTCCGAGGAAGGGCGCTGATATCCAGAAGCGCATGACCATATCCTTTGAAGAAGCTGCATTCGGTGTCAGAAAGACCATAAGCGTCACCAAAGACTGCGAATGCGAAAGCTGCAAAGGTACCGGCGCAAAGAACGGAACTGCAAAGCACACATGCCCTCAGTGCAACGGCACAGGTACTGCCACTACGGTCCAGAACACTATCCTGGGCACCATGAGAAGGACAGGGCCTTGCAACGTATGTAACGGCAGGGGTTACGTCATAGATACGAAGTGCGACAAGTGTTACGGCAGCGGTACAGTGAACAAGACCGTGAGCATAAACGTGGACATTCCGGCCGGTGTGGACACGAACTCCGTCGTCACCTTGAGAGGCCAGGGCGAACCGGGCACAAAGGGCGGCAGCGCAGGAGACCTCTATATAGTGCTCACCGTATCACCTCACGACTACCTTAAGAGAAAGGGTAACGATCTTTGGATCACCGTGCCCATCACCTTTACCCAGGCAGCCTTGGGCGATGAAATCACCATCCCGAGCCTCAGGGAAAAGATATCCTGCAAGATACCTGCAGGCACTCAGCCCGGAACGGTTTTGAGAGTTAAGGGAAAAGGTATAGCGGCTCTCAACACCGGCAAGATGGGAGATATGTACGTAGAGGTCAACCTCGAGGTACCTACCAAACTCACGGCAAAGCAAAAGGAGCTCATAAGGGAGTTCGGAGAGGCCAAACCCGCCGAAGGTTCCTACGCCAAGAGAAAGAGTTTTGCAGATAAAGTAAAAGAATTCTTTGACTAGACAGTATAGATAAGGGACGGAACAATGGATTGACATTGTTCCGTTTTTTCTTTACGATGAGATTCGGAGAGTGACTAAATGATAAAGCATATTATATTCGATTTTTTCGGCACCATAAGCGACACGGGCACAAGTTCAGTGGATGCCACTGCGCAGATACTCGTGAACGTGGGCTCCTCCCTTGATCCCGCTGTTTTCTACAACGAATGGAAGACTGTGAAAAGAGTCAGAATGGATGAAGAGCCTTTCTATACGGAGAAAGAACACTACGCCAGAATACTTTGCGAACTTTTTGAAAAGTACGGCATAGATGCAGACGGAAGGAAAGAGGTAAAGCCTTATATCGACATGCTTTTCGGGGACAGAAAGGTGTTTCCCGATGCAAAAGCCTGCATAGAAGAGCTGAAGGCCATGGGCCTTGACGTCGTGATAGGGTCCACAACGGATAACGACGTGCTGGAGCATCACCTCCACATGTACGGGATAGTTCCCGACGACTGCTTCACCTCGGAAGATTTCAATGTATATAAACCGCACCCTGAGTTCTACAGGTCCATCCTGGAAAAGACAGGCTGGGCTTCGGATGAATGCCTTTTCATAGGGGACAGCCTGGGAGACGACGTTTTCGGACCGAGAGCAGAGGGCATGCATGCGGTATGGCTCAACAGAAAAAACAAAGCCTACGGCGATGCCTTCAAATCAGGTACCATAAAAGAAGAACAAGCACCCGACCGCATCATAACGAGCCTTTCAGAACTGCCGGATGCGGTCATAAGAATGAATAGTCTGCGCTAAAAACGCGGACTTTTTTGTTGAGTCTGTCGATTGAATGTGCCGCTCTTATATGGTATATTTACAATAGAGTGTATTATATTTTTAAAATATGAAATAAACGAAAGGTCGAAAGAAAAATGATCAAAGAAACCAGAGTCGAAAACGGAATGCTGAAAGGTCTTCCGGGAGCTGATCCGAGAGTTTACGTCTACAAGGGAGTGCCCTATGCGGCGCCGCCGGTAGGCGAGCTAAGATGGCATGCCCCCATGCCCGCAAAGGACTGGGAAGGCGTAAAAGAAGCGTATAAATTCGCTCCTATCTCCATGCAGGCTACGCCGGGAGCGCAGAACAACATTTATTCAAGGGAGTGGAACGTGGATCTTGGCATTGAGATGGATGAAGATTGTCTCTGTCTCAACGTATGGACCCCCGCAAAAACTCCTGACGAAAAACTTCCTGTTTTCGTCTGGTTCTTCGGAGGAGGGCTCCAGGAGGGCAACACCCAGGAAATGGAGTTCAACGGCGAAAGGATAGCGAGAAGAGGCATAGTCGTAGTCACCGTCAATTACAGGGTCAACTGCTTCGGTTTCCTCTGTCATCCTGAGATCACCGCCGAAAATCCCGATGCTCCTGCGAACTTCGGTTACCTTGACCAGAAGGCCGGCATAGAATGGGTCGGAAGAAACATTCACGCATTCGGAGGAGATCCTAATAACATCACTATAGGAGGCCAGTCCGCAGGAGGCGGCAGCGTTCTTGCCCACCTCACATCTCCTGTTATGGCAGGTAAGTTCCACAAGGCCATAGTCATGAGCGGAAGCTTCTACGGCGGATATCCCGGCGGCATAGGCGGTCCGGGCAAAGCAGCTCCAACACTTGCGGAGAGTGAGAAGAAGGGTGAAGCGTTCTTCGAGTTCATGGGAGTAAAGACTTTAGCAGAGGCAAGAGCTCTTGATAAATTCTACGTCCGCGATAAGTATGCGGAGTTCATAGGCGGAGTATTCGATACGACCCAGATGGATACAAAGGGCATAGCAGGTACCAGGATGGCTGCCGTAATAGACGATAAATTCCTCTTCGGTACCGCCTGCGCTCAGGCTGTTAAGAACAAGAGGCACATGGTGCCCCTCATCATAGGAAACACGGCAGTCGAGTTCCCCACGGTACCGAGATTCGAAGACCGGGCAGCTTTCGAAGCCTGGGCGAGAAACGAATACAAGGACAGAGCTGATGAATTCCTTTCCCTGGTCAAGGGAGGCAGCTATGAGGAGACCGTAAAGAAAGCGACTTTCTCCTCCATAGAGCTCGGCGCAAGGTCTATAGCTGAGAATACGGAAAAGATCGAAGGCGCTCCGAACGTTTACTATTACGTCACCAACCAGGAGATGCCGGGCTGGGACGATCCGGGCGCATTCCATTCATCAGACCTTTGGTTCTTCTTTGAGACCCTGAGCGTGTGCTGGAGACCTTTCACCGGCAAACACTACGATCTCGCAAGAAAGATGTGCAACTACTGGGCTGACTTCATGAAGACGGGCGACCCCAACGGGAACGATATAGACGGAACGCCTATGCCTGTATGGAAGCCGTACAAGGAGTGCCATGCTCCTATGTACTTTGAAACAGAACCGGAGATGAAGACCGAAGAATACGAATCAGAACTTATGAAATTCCTGGTTGATTACAGGATCAATGAAGAATAGAAAAGGAGCAAAACCACATGTCAGTAATGCTTAGAGAAGTTAAAACCGAAAACGGATGGGTAAGGGGCATCCCCGCAGCAGACCCGAGGATCACAGCATTTAAAGGAATACCTTATGCAGCGCCTGCAACGGGAGAAAACCGCTGGAAAGAGCCGCAGCCCGCAGAGAACTGGGAAGGCGTGAAAGAATGCTATACCTTCGGACCCATAGCCATGCAGAGACTCAACGGACTTGATCCGTCAAAGAACCTCTATGACCGCGAGTGGCACGTAGATCCGGAAATAGAGCAGAGCGAAGACTGCCTCCAGCTCAATATATGGACCAATGCCAAGACCGGCAAAGAGAAGATGCCCGTAATACTGTGGTTCTACGGAGGAGGGCTCCAGGAAGGTCATCCATCAGAGATGGAATTCGACGGTGAGAGGATAGCAAGAAGAGGAGTCATCCTGGTTTCGGCCAACTACAGAGTCAATGTGTTCGGTTTCCTTGCGCACCCTGAACTCACAAAGGAAGCAGGGGAGATGGGAGCCCGCACCAACTTCGGACTTTACGACCAGCACTGTGCCCTTAAGTGGGTAAAGCGCAACATCGAAGCCTTCGGAGGAGATCCTGACAATATCACCATAAGCGGACAGTCTGCAGGCGGCAGGAGCGTTCTGTTCCAGCTCTGCAGTCCTTTGAATGATACCGATCATATCAAGAGAGCCATTTCCATCAGCGGAGGCGGCATAAACTACCTTTCCATGATGGCCTATCTCAACCTTGAAGAAGCCGAAAAGCGCGGCGAAGAATTCTTTGAATTCATGGGAGTAAAGACCCTTGCTGAAGCAAGAAAACTGGACGGCGAATACGTAAGGCAGAAGATGATAGAGTTCGGACACGGAAAGTTCGGAGCGGTCATAGACTACAGATTCATGCCGGCGGATCCCGCTGACATGCTTGCAGACAACAAGCGCCTCCAGGTGCCTGTGATGGCAGGAAGCACAACGGGCGACATGTTCGATCTTCTTGCAAAGAAGAACACCAAGGAAGAATTCAGAGATGCCATAGTCAAGATCTGCGGAGAAAAGGCTGCAGACGAAGTGCTGGCCTTTGACGACTGGGAAAACAAAGACATAGACCAGCTCAAGGAAGATTTCAAGATCAACAATCAAAGATTCGGCGTAGAGCTTCTTCACATGAGAGCCTGCGACGCCGGGCTTGATTCATACTTTTATGAATTCGGACCGGAAGTTCCCGGCTGGGACAACCCGGGAGCATTCCATTCCTGCGACCTCTGGTTCATATTCGAGACTCTCGCAAAGTGCTGGAGACCCTGGAGGGGCAAGCACTACGACCTTGCAAGGCAGATCTGCAACTATCATACCAATTTTGCTAAATGCGGAGATCCCAACGGAAAAGACGACGACGGCAGCGATATGCCCCAGTGGAAGAAGTTCTCAAACGATGCTCCGTACTCCATATTCTTCGGAGACAAGGCGGAGATGAAGATGGAGGAAGAAAGACCCGCAGTCAAGAAGCTCCTTGAGCTCACTGCCGATTACAGATGGAGGAACAAGAAATGAAAGAATTCTGGTTCGTTGTAGGATCTCAGGATCTTTACGGAGAAGAAGTGCTGGAGATAGTGGCTAAAAGGGCTCAGGACATGGCTTCAGAGCTCAGCAAAAGACTTCCTTACCCCTTGGTATACAAAGTCACAGGGCAGTCTTCTGACCAGATAACAAGGGTCATCAAAGAAGCAAACTACGATGACAACTGCCTTGGTATAGTGACCTGGTGCCACACGTTCTCTCCGAGCAAAATGTGGCTCACGGGCCTCAATATGCTTCAGAAACCCTATTGCCACCTGGCCACCCAGTACAATCTGGAGATACCCAACGAAGAGATCGATATGGATTTCATGAATCTGAATCAGGCTGCCCACGGCGACAGAGAACACGGATTCATAGGAGCAAGGCTCAGGCTCAAGAGAAAAGTGATAGCAGGCTTTTGGAAGAAAGACGAAGTCGTCGAAAGACTGGCAAAGTGGATGAGAGTCTGCGTCGGCGTTGATTTCTCAAGACATCTCAAGGTCATGAGATTCAACGACAACATGAGAGACGTGGCAGTCACTGAAGGCGACAAGGTAGAAGCACAGAAGGTGTTTGGCTGGGAAGTCAACACCTGGGCTGTGGGAGACCTGGTAAAAGAGATGAACGAGGTCTGCGACGCTGAGATCGAAGAACTCTATAGGCAGTATCTTGCCGAATATGACGTAAACACGGAAAACACCGATGCCATCAGGTATCAGGCGAGGGAAGAGATAGCCCTTAAGAAAATGATGGATGCAAACGGATGCAAAGCCTTCACCAATACATTCCAGGATCTTTACGGAATGGAGCAGCTTCCGGGACTTGCATCCCAGCACCTCATGTCCCTTGGCTACGGCTTCGGCGCAGAAGGGGACTGGAAAGTCAGCGCCATGACCGCCATCCTGAAGAAGATGGGCGAAAACGAGAACGGAGCATCTGCTTTCATGGAGGACTATACCTATCACCTGGTGGAGGGAAAAGAGTGCTCTCTGGGAGCTCACATGCTCGAAGTGTGCCCGTCCATAGCATCCGGAAGACCCAGGATAGAGACCCATCACCTTGGTATAGGCATGAATGAAAAGGATCCTGCGAGGCTGGTATTCGAAGGAAAAGAAGGTCCGGCCATAGTCGTTTCCGTCATAGACATGGGCGGAAGGATGAGGATGATAGTCCAGGATATCCAGTGCATAAAGCCCATCATGGAAATGCCGAACCTTCCCGTCGCAAGAGTGATGTGGAAGCCGCTTCCTTCACTGGAAGAGGGCATAGAGTGTTGGATACACGCAGGCGGAGCACATCATACGGTGCTCAGCTACGACGTGGATGCCGAGATGCTAAGAGACCTTGCCAACATCATGGACGTTGAATACGTTCATATCGGCAAGGATACCAAGGCGGAGGAGCTGGAAGACAAACTTCTCCTCAGCGATCTCATCTGGAAACTGAAATAAGGCGCCAAGAATATTCAAAAGAGGCTATCCAAAATGCTGGAAGAATTAAAAAGACAAGTCTATGAGGCGAACATGCTCCTTCCGAAATACGGACTGGTGATCTTCACCTGGGGCAATGTGTCCGGAATAGACAGGGACAAGGGTCTGATGGTAATCAAACCTTCGGGAGTCGATTATGAAAAGATGAGTCCTGAAGATATGGTGGTAGTCGATGTGAAAACGGGGGAAGTAGTCGAGGGAAGACTGAGACCTTCTTCCGATACGGACACCCATCTGGTCCTTTACAGAAACTTTCCCGATATAGGAGGCATAGTGCACACCCACAGCAAGTGGGCCGTAAGCTATGCTCAGGCAGGGAAGGGCGTCAGGCCCCTTGGGACTACTCATGCAGACTACTTCTTCGGTGAAGTGCCCTGCACCAGGGAAATGACCGACAAAGAGATATCAGGTTCTTATGAGCTTGAAACGGGGAACGTCATAGTCGAGGAATTCAAAGACAAGGATCCCATGGATATCCCGGCCGTCCTCGTCCGTTCACACGGTCCCTTCGTATGGGGAAAAGATCCCGCTTCGGCAGTTCATAATTCAGTGGTACTTGAAACGATCTGTGAGATGAATTTTCACGCGGAAATGCTGCATCCCGGCATAAAAAATATGCAGGATACTCTTCTTAAGAAACACTATTTAAGAAAGCATGGGAAAAATGCCTATTACGGGCAGCAGGAATAGATCTTCTCTGAAAGCTCTTGCATCTTTTCGGCATCGACCTTCAGTACTTCTCTGTCATAGGTCATCATGCCGTTGATCTCGTCTTCAACATCGGAGACCTGAGTGTAGATGCTGCCGCAGAGGCCCTTTTCTATGGCAGGTATGATCATCCTTTCATAGGCGTCGACGATTTTTTGAGTAAGCTCTTCTTTAGACCTACAGGCTCCGTAGCCGTAGGTCTTTTTCGTTGAGCGGTGTCCGTCTACGGGGTAGGAATAACCGCCGAATTCCGAGAGGAGCAAAGGTCTTTCTTTAGGAAAGAGTTCCACCGTTCTGAAATATATGTGGAGGCTGTCGAAATCGCTTTTGCTCTGAGCGAACCATCCGGATGTGGAATCGTAAAGCCTTGTTTTGTCCACGCTTTTGAGCATGGTATAGGCTGCGTCGCTTTCGAACTGTCCCCAGCCTTCGTTGAAGAGGGTATATGCTATGATGGAAGGATGGTTATAGAGATGCTCTATGGTTTCCTTTGAGTGCTGTATCCAGAATTCCTTGCGCTTTTCGTCAAAACCCGTCCTGTCGCTGGCGCTGAGGCCCAAAGTTGCAAGGAACGTATCTTTGATGAATTTGTACTTTCCGTTGTTGACCATGTCCTGCATCACCAGCATGCCGTGTTTGTCGCAAAGATAGTAGAAGCATTCATCTTCGACTTTGATGTGCTTTCTGAGCATGTTGAAGCCAAGAGACTTCATGGTGAGTATGTCTTTTTCATACTCTTCGGGAGTCGCCGTGCACAGTCCCGGTACGTAATAGCCCTGATCGAGGAGTCCGTGGAGGAATATGGGTTTTCCGTTGAGGCATACTCTGTTTATGCCGTCTATTTCTTTTATCTCTATGGTCCTTAAGGCGAAATAGATCTCAACTCTGTCTTTGCCTTTTTCGATGGTCCTGGTATAGATGTGCGGGTTTTCGGGAGTCCAGAGCACGGGATGTTCCACATCTATCCTCATGATCTCCCCGTCCACGTCAAGGGTCACGCCTTTAAGGTCAGGCGTGATCTTAATATCGTGTATATATTCTTCCGGCACCTGTTCAAGCCATACGCTCTTCCATATACCCGAGAAAGGCGTATACCACATGCCGCCGGGCTTTTTTGTTTGTTTTCCGTATGGATAGTAAGTGTCTAAGGAGTCCTCGCATTCCACTATCAGCTCGTTGACTCCTTCCAATACGGCATCAGTGACGTCGAACTCAAAGGGGAGGTATCCGCCTTCGTGTATGCCTATCTGTATGCCGTTGAGGCTCACTGAAGCCACCTGATCCACGGCTCCGAAATGGAGTATGCAGCGGTCGTTTTCCTTATCGAAATCGAAAAACTTGCTGTATGAAAGGTGAGTCGCATTTTTGTCTCCTGCAAAACCCGAGGCCGGAGCCTGGGGAGGATAGGGGACGTTGATGATGTTTTGGTTGAGCATCCATTCGCCGTCGAGGCTTTGGAAACTGTCTCTTTTCATTTGCGGGCGCGGGTACATTTTCATATGATCTTCCTCATTTAATGGTTGCACTTCATCTGTATATATCAAAGTATATCATAATGTGTTACAATACGAAGCATGAAAAAAGTAGCCTTTTATACTCTCGGTTGCAAAGTGAATCAATATGAGACCCAGGCCGTGGCGGAATCTTTTGTGCGCCGCGGTTATTCCCTTGCAAAAGAAGGCGAAACAGCTGATATCTACATCGTGAACAGCTGCAGCGTCACTTCAATGGCAGACAGGAAATCCAGGCAGTTCGTAAGGAGAGCAAGGAAGGAAAATCCTGATGCAGTCGTAATACTCATGGGATGCTACCCTCAGACAAATCCGGATGCAGCCGACAAAATAGAAGAAGCCGATATAATCCTCGGCACTGTGGAGAAAGACAGGGCAGTGGATCTGGCAGAAGAGTATGTAAAGAAGAAAGAGAGGCGGAATCTCATCAAAGAGAGCGCCGATTACGGAAGGTCCATAAAGCGCAGTGGCAGCTACGGAATGCCGGCTTGTCCCATAAGTGAGGAAAGTTACAGGGAACTGGGAGAAGTCACCGGTGTGGAAAGCCGCACCAGGGCCATGATCAAGATACAGGACGGATGCAACAGGTTCTGCTCTTACTGCGTCATCCCCTATGCCAGAGGCCCCGTCAGATCAAGACCCATTGAAAGCGTAGTAAAAGAGGCGAAAACGCTTCTTGAAAAGGGATATAGGGAAATTGTATTGACTGGCATAAATACTGCTCTCTACGGGACGGAAAAGGGCTTTGAAAGCAGTCTTGAAGAGCTGGTTGCAGCTCTCGACGCTCTGCCGGGAGACTTCCGCATCAGGCTCAACAGCCTTGAGCCCACAGTGGTGGATGCCAACTATCTCACAGCACTTTTGAAATATGAAAAGTTGGCTCATCACGCCCATCTTTCGGCCCAGTCCGGAAGCGACAGTGTGCTGAGAGCCATGAACAGACACTATACATCTTCTGATTACCTGGGGATGGTCAAAGCCCTGAGAGATATCGATCCCCATTACGGCATCACCACGGACATAATAGTGGGTTTTCCCGGAGAGACGGAAGATGACTTCGAAGACACTCTGAAGCTAGTGAGGAAGGTCTCCTTCATCCACGTCCACGGTTTCCCATATTCCGTGAGGCTTTACACTCCGGCAGCGGAGATGGAGCAGATAGATCCGGCTGTGAAAAAGGAAAGAAACAAAAGACTTCTTGAGCTTGCAGATGAGGAAAGCAAGAAGTTCATGGCGTCTCTCATTGGCACTGTCCAGAAGGTCCTCATAGAAGAAAAGGAAAAAGGTCTTTGGAAAGGTCATGCGGACAACTTCGCTATGGTGTATACCAAAGATGAATGCCGTGAAAACGAATTCGTGGAAATAAGGATAACGGAAGTCTTCAAGGACGGCGTAAAAGGAGTTATCGTTTAACTATCAAATACACATGTAAAAACCCGAAGGAATATCCTTCGGGTCGTTTGTTCTTGTGAGACTAGTATCTCTGCTTTGCCTTTTTGCGGGCTGCTTCTGATTTCTTCTTTGCTCTTACGCTGGGTTTTTCGTAGCACTCTCTCTTGCGGAGTTCAGCCATGATTCCATCTCTAGCGCAGGATCTCTTGAATCTCTTGAGAGCGTTTTCCAGATTCTCACCTTCTCTGACGGTAACTTGTGCCATGACATTCACCTCCTTACTCGTTCAGATAAGAACAGGAGATATTATATACAGGCCCATGGCTTTTTGCAAGAAAATTCTTCAACAATATTGAAGCAACTTCAATAAATAGTTTTTGTTTTTCTCATTATTTTGGTAGAATGAAACGGGATGGATTTTCATCCCGCCTGTTTTTGCGTATAAAAGAATCGAGGAAATGATCTATTGAGTGAAATTCGAATTACTCCCAGCGTTATGGTAGAGCCGTCGGAAGTTTTCGGCGTATTCGACTATAACCTGAAGCTTGTTGAGAAAGCCTGCAATGTCCAGATCGCTTACAGAGGGGATGAGATCTCTATTATAGGGGACGATCCCGAAACGGCAGAGTTCGTGATCAACGAACTCTTTAAAGTTGCCGAAAGCGGCCAGAAACTGGACGAGCAGAAAGTAAACTATATCATCACCCTTGCAGGAGAGGGCGTATCCTATACCCAGAGCAATCTACAAAGGGACGTCATCTGTTATACGACCAAGGGAAGACCTATCAAACCCAAGACTATAGGGCAGAAGGAATACGTGGATGCCATCAAAAAGAATGACATCTGTTTCGGCGTGGGCCCTGCAGGAACCGGTAAGACCTATATAGCGGTGGCCATGGCCGTATCCGCCCTGAAGGCAAAGGAAGTAGAAAAACTCATCCTTGCAAGACCGGCTGTGGAGGCGGGCGAGCGCCTTGGCTTCCTTCCCGGGGATCTTCAGGAAAAGGTAGATCCTTATCTTCGCCCTCTTTACGATGCTCTTTATGATGTGCTTGGCAGGGAAGCTTCACTGAGGCTTAAGGAAAAGGAAGTCATAGAAGTCGTGCCTCTTGCATATATGAGAGGAAGAACTCTTGATAACTCTTACATTATACTGGATGAAGCCCAGAACGCTACTAAGGAGCAGATGAAGATGTTCCTGACACGTATGGGATTCGGTTCAAAGGTCATAGTGACGGGCGATATCACCCAGATAGACCTGCCGAAAGGAAAAAGATCAGGCCTCATAGATGCCATGAGGATACTCAAGGGAGTCGAAGGCATAGCTTTCTGCGAGCTTACTGACACAGACGTAGTGAGACATTCCCTTGTCAGGAGGATAGTCAACGCCTACGACAGATATCTTGCAAAACATCCGGAGTGGAACGACGACTGATGTACATATATTTTGACGAAGACAATATGCCGGACGAATGGACGGCGCAAACCATGGAGAGAGCCGCTGAACTGGCCCTTGATGAAGAGGGTATAGAGAGCGAATGCGAACTCTCAGTCAGTTTCGTGAGCCTTGAGGAGATCCACAGGCTCAACAAAGCCTACAGAGAAGTTGACAGGCCTACGGACGTCCTTTCATTCCCCATGTACGAACGGGGCGGGATCCCTTCGGAAGACGATCTGGGCGAGGGAGAGACCGTAGAGCTTGGCGATGTGGTCATCTGCACGGACAAAGCTAGAGAACAGGCCATGGAATACGGCCATTCATACGAAAGAGAGCTCATCTATCTTTTTGTCCATTCTGTTTTCCATCTTCTCGGCTACGACCACGAAGAAGAGGGCGAGAAGAAAGAGATGAGAGCAAAAGAAGAATCCGTAATGGATAAACTGGGTATAAGCAGAAATTAAATGAAATCAGGATTTGTTGGAATAATAGGAAGGCCCAACGTAGGCAAATCGACTCTTCTCAATTCCATACTTGGAGAGAAGATCGCCATCACCAGCGATAAAGCGCAGACCACAAGAAACGCCATAAGGGGGATATATTCCCATATGGAAGATGATCAGTGCCTTTGCCAGCTTGTCTTCATAGACACACCGGGCATACATAAACCGAAGAATGCCCTGGGAAGCTATATGACCGACACGGCATTAAATACTTTCAAGGAAGTGGACACCATAATATTCATGGTGGATTCTCCTCTGGAAGACAGGAATTCCGGAGACAGGTACATACTCAACGCTTTGGAAAAGGTCGATACTCCAAAGATACTTGTCATCAACAAGATAGACAAAATAGAGCCGGATACCTTTTCTTCCATGTACAAAGAATATGAGGAGATGGGCTTATTCGAGGAAATAATAGGGACCAACGCTCTTGAAGGAAAGAACGTGGACGTCCTTTTGAAAAAACTGGAAGAAAGAGCCGAAGAAGGTCCCATGTATTTCCCTCCGGACATGGTCACGGATCATCCGGAGAGATTCCTTGTCTCTGAAATAATAAGGGAAAAACTGCTGCACTATCTGAACGAGGAGGTACCCCACGGGGTAGCCGTTGAGATAGAGAGTTTCGATGAAAGCGGCAAGGTGACAAAGATCAACGCCGCCATATATTGCGAGAAACAAAGCCATAAAGGCATCATCATAGGAAAGAAGGGCCATACCCTCAAAGGCATAGGTATGGCTGCCAGGGAGGAGATAGAAGCTCTTCTTGGGTGCAAGGTCTACCTTGAACTCTTCGTCAAGGTAAAAGAGCGCTGGAGAGAAAGCACTCTGGCCATAAGTAACTTCGGATACAATTAAATTTTAGGAGATCAATAGATGCTAATCAACGAACCAATCACCATCAAAGGAGTCACATTCAAAAACAGGATCATGTTCCCGCCCATGACCACAGGTTATGAGCAAAGCGGCAAAATCGGAGAGAGAAGCTTCAATTTCTACAAAAGGCTCGCAGAAGGAGGCGCCGGATATATAGTTCTCGGAAACGTCAGCTGCCTGCCGGGCTTCGGTATGAAGATAATGTCTGAAGCCGATATCGACAACTTCAGACCTCTTGCCGATGCATGTCATGCTGCAGGGACAAAACTGGGAGTGCAGCTCTTTTTCAGGGAGTTCGATGCCGAAAAATATGCTGAGATGCAAAAGGAAGATCCCGTCGCTGCCAGAAAGTTCATGGCGGAAAGCATGAAGACTTTTCCCTTTGAATCCAGCGCCGATCAGCTTCGCCACCTCATAGACAAAGCTGCAGAAGCCGCAGTCATCGCAAAAAAAGCCGGGATAGACGTGATACAGATCCACGGAGACAGGCTCAACGGTGTTCTTTTGTCCACGAAGCTCAACAAGAGGACCGACGAGTTCGGAGGTTCCTTCGAGAACAGGACCAGGTTCTCCACTGAAATGGTCCGGGCCATAAGAAAAGCGGTTCCGGATATGATCATGGATTACAAGCTGGGTATAAGGCTCCCCATGGGGAACGGACAGATAAGAGGAAACGGCGGCCTTGAACTGGAAGAGGCCGTAGAATATGCAAAGATACTGGAAAGGGAAGGCATCGACATGCTGCACATAGCAGGAGCCAACCATACCAGCAATATAGCCGATACGATCCCTCCCATGGGCATTCAGCCATACGGCACTTCCATGGATGCTCATAAACGGATCAGAGAGGCAGTGTCCATCCCCACTTCCGCTGTGGCAAGGATCGTTACACCGGAAGCCATGGAAGCTATTCTGTATAACGGAGAGGCCGACATGGTCGCCATGGGAAGACCCCTCATCTGCGACCCCGATCTTGGCAACAAGTGCGCCGAAGGAAAAGCAGCCGAAGTCAGGCTTTGCATGATGTGCAACAAGGGCTGTACGGACAGTATCATGCACGCCTCGTATATACAGTGCGTTCTCAACCCCGAAAACGGTCATGAAGGGGAAAGGTCCATAAGGCCGGCAGCTGCTCCCAGGAGAGTGGCTGTGGTAGGCGCCGGCATCGCCGGTCTTGAAGCGGCGAGAGTTGCCGCTCTTAAAGGACATCGGGTGGAAGTGTTCGAAAAGGCTCTTCGAGTGGGCGGTCAGATCAATATAGCAGCCGTTCCTCCGAGAAAGGAAGAGATGTTCAGGAGCCTCCGTTACTATGAGAGCGTGCTTCACAAGCTGGACGTTGTCTTCCACATGGGAAAGGAAGCAGACATTGAGACACTTAATACCTTTGACCATGTGCTCGTAGCCACAGGAGCATCCTGTATCACGGTGAAAGTGC
>JAFZSM010000058.1 GCA_017619385.1 Bacillota bacterium | reverse complement strand
CGGGACCGAATATAGACCAGTTCGGCGAGAGATTTCCGGACATGAGCAGAGTCTATGACAGGGAGCTTCAGGAGATAACGAGAAAAGCAGCCATAGATCTCGGTATAGAGCTCAGGGAAGGCGTGTACATGTTTTTCCCCGGGCCTCAGTTCGAGACTCCCGCCGAGATCCTCGCCGCAAGAGTCCTCGGCGCAGATGCCGTAGGGATGAGCACAGTGCCCGAGTCCATAGCAGCGGCTCAGTGCGGAATAAAGACTTTGGGACTTACCTTGTGCTCCAACATGGCGGCAGGAGTCCTGGGCAGACCTCTTTCAGGCGAAGAGGTAAACGAAGCGGCAGAAGCGGCTGCGCCTAAATTTTCCTCACTTGTGGCGGAAATTCTAAAAAGGATGTAGACTTTTATATCAAATACCTATAAAATATGGCGGTATCGGTGTGCGATTTGCCGCCATATTTTGTTTTACTGCCCCTTGCATGGCTTGCGGGATCTTAGTCCTTGCATATGATGAGCTGTATATAGAAGGGCATAATGAAAGGTTATACGCTATGAGAAAAGAAAGAAGAGACGGAGTTCGCATAGACGGGCTCGACGGATATCATAATATCCTGCCGTATATAATGCCGAGGAGGACCGAGGCCGAGGTCAGCATGACCGAAACCTTCGATGTCACGGAGCTCCTTCAGTACATGAAGGAAAGAAACGAAAAAGAAGGTCTTAACCTTAAATTCTTCCATGCTTTCTGCACTGCTGTGGCAAGGACCATATACCTTCGTCCGAAGATGAATATATTCATATCAGGCAGGAAGTTCTGGCAGAGAAAGTATGTCAGCCTTTCCTTTGTCGTGAAACAAGCATTCAAGGATGACGGAGAAGAGACATTGATGTTTCTTTATGTAAAGCCCGATATGAACCTTGATTCCATCTCTAAAATGATACTTGGAGACGTGGACAAGGTCAGAACGGAGCATACCAATGACCTCGACAAACTCATGACTTTTGTCGGAAGCCTTCCCAGGTGGTTCCTTGAGTTCTTTTTCTGGGTACTCAGAAAACTTGAATACCACGGCGCAATGCCCAAGGGCCTCACAGCGGGAGATCCTAATTATTCCACCGCTCTTCTTTCGAACCTAGGTTCCATAAAGGCCGGTGCCCCTTATCATCATCTGAGCGAATACGGAACATGCTCTATTATGATCACCATCGGTACCATACACAAAGAAAACTATATCAAAGATGACGGAAGCGTCGGGCAAAGAGATATGCTCGAAGCAACGTTCACCATAGACGAAAGGATAGCAGACGGTTTCTATTACGCAAAGTCCCTTAGGATCACCAAGTACATTCTCGAGCATCCCGAGTGCCTCACTGAAACCGTAGAGACTCCTGTGCCTGTGGAACTATAAGATTTGTGTTTTACAAACATGCATTAAAAGTATTAAAATACGAAGTGGTGTAAGCTTCGTATTTTTTATTTACGTATGGCAGAGTTTCTTAAAAACAATTCCACATATTTAGCCGTTCTGGCAGGGTTTTTGATCGGTATCCCCGCAGTAAGGGTTTCGAGAAAAAAGGGTGTTACGATTCCCTTAAAGTCTGATATCTTGAAATGCCTTACTTTTTCGGCAACCAGCGTGATTTCAGTGCTATTTTTTGCTTCCGTTGAAAGCCTTCTCGGAGGAAAAGGCTTTCGATTCGGCGCAGTGTCGACTTACGGCGTTTACATCATAGCACCGCTCCTCTTGCTCCTGATCTTCAGGCGGGACAGAGGCTTTGTTTTTGACGATTTTGCAATTTACGCTTCGCTTTCCCTGATCCTTCAGCGTATAAGATGCATCACAGCGGGCTGCTGCATGGGAAAAACAGTAGGCAGCGGAGTTTTCAGATGGCCTGTCAGAGAAGCGGAGATCGTTTTTTATCTGATCGTGCTCATTTTGTTTGTTTCTAAAAGACGAACTGGAAACAAAACAGTAAATTCAAGATATTTAGAGATAAAGGGAATGTTGTTTCCCCTTTTGATGACATGTTACGGATGCCTCCGTTTCTTCCTGGAATTCCTAAGGGAAGGCGGAAGTGCGTCGATTTTCCACATGGCTCATCTGTGGTCGCTTTTGACTGTGATCGCGGGCCTTGGAATATGTGCGGAGATCAAGAGAAATAATACATCCAAAGGAAAGGATCCGAGGAGTTGAAATGATAAAGAGAGTGTTCAAAAGATACGTCAGTCTGCTGCTTACAGCCGCTATGGTTTTTTCATTCATAGTTTTGTTCCCGCAGGAGATATTCGGCGAAGTTCTGGAGATAGATGTCAGCGGCCTCGAGGCTGATTATACGGACGGCAGCTGGACCGTTTCAGGGACTGGCTTGAACGGTTCCGCTACAGGTACCGCAGCGGGTGGGTGCAGCAATGCTACAAGCATGACAAGTGTTCTCACTCTGAAAAATATCAGCGGCAGCCTTGCCCAGCTCAGCTTCGATTATTCGAAGCCCGTTATAGGTCCGGAAGGCTATGTGATGATAGACGGGACAGCCGTCACTGAGGCGGGTGCGTTCACAAAGGATCTTGAAAACAACGGATCCATAGAAATAGAGATCTTTTCAGGTACGGAAGGCGCAAATACGTCTTCGATACAATTGATCAACATCGCCGTTATCGTTAAACAGAACGTTACGGTAACATTTGACGTGCCCCAGGGAAACGGCAGCTATACAGTGAACGGTGAGCCTGTCACGTCTGCTGTGAGCATCACACAGTATTCCATAGTGCCGTTCGAGCTCAGTGCGGTCCCTGCAGACGGATACAAGCTGGAAGGCTGGTACTCATCATCCAAAGACAGATTCATCAGCAGCCTGGAATCATTGAATTTATATTTCGATGAAGATCAGACCGTATATCCTGTTTTTATCCCGTCGGAGGTCACTGTCTGGGACGTCAGCGGCAGGTGGTTTACAGATCTCGACGAAGCCTTTAGTTTTGCTTCTTCAAGCAACATCCCCAAGATCACTCTGATCTCGGACGGGACGCTTCCGGCAGGCACTTATACCGTACCCAACGGTAAGACTTTGCTGATACCGTACGAAAACACCGGCATAGTCAGTACAACGGCTCCCGATATCTATAAGTCTACGGCTGCAATCACGCCCTCGGCATACAGGACCCTGACCATGGCCCCGGGTACGAAGCTTATAGTCAACGGTTCTTTGTGCGTGAACGCCAAGGTGAATTCCAACAACACTCAATATACAGGAGCCACATCCGTCAAATTCGGTTACATAAGAATGGAAGAGGACAGTTCTATAGAACTCAATAATGGTTCCGATCTGTATTGCTGGGGCTATATATGCGGAAGCGGATATATAACGGCTCTTTCCGGATCCAATGTGTATGAACCCTTTGAAATAGCCGACGTTAGGGGCGGCACGGCCACGACCGTCATGGACGGCAACAGTCAAAAGGTACTTCCTTTCCAACAGTATTATTTGCAGAATATAGAGACTCCGCTGACCCTGATGTACGGAGCAAACGAGTACGGAGTGGGCACGGTCACTGTGCAAAATTCTACGGAAAATCCGACCGTCTCATACATCGGACCCTTTGATTCAAGCCTTTTTCAACTCACATCCGGATCTTTTACAAAGACATACGATCCTGAGACCGATCGTGTTTACTACGATGTCAACGGCGACTCAAGCATCAATTCCATAAGCTTGGAAGTGGGTCTTAAGGTCGATACAACAAAATACGTTCTTCCTCTGATGCAGAGCACCACCATCAGGATACTGGCCGGAACGACTGCTGTAAATCAAAGCGTCTACATGATCCCCGGATGCGAACTGCAGGTAGGATCTTCGGCATCGCTGATCATCGCTTCAGAGACCGATCTTTATGTATACGACAGAGACGAGTACGTGGGAAATGAATTCGTTTTTTCAAATGCCGACCTTAAACCTAGTTTTTACCAGCCGGACAGATCGGCATCAAATGTGTTCACGGCAGACAGAATGGTCGATGCTAAGCTGGATGTGAACGGTGAAGTCACAGTAGAAGGCAATCTGTATACCACGGAAAGCAAGGCCGACATCACAAGCAGCTTGGCAGGAGGAAAGATCACCTTTGTAAATGCCCCGGCCTCATCATCCACTGTATATCAGGTAACACAGGGAGGTGCGGACGGCACAGAAGTATTTTTCCATGAGATCCCTGTCACGGCGCCTTGGCTTCGTAACGGAGCTTTGGGGAGGACTGAAGATCCCGAATATATCCCCACTGCAGGCGTTTCGGAAGGGCAATATTTCTCATATTGCGAAGTGGAAGACCGATGGCACGCAGGAGATCCCTGTGAAGCAAAATATATCCTCGATCACTGGACCTGGGCTGATGACTTCAGCTCTGCAGAAGCCACGTTCATAGAGGAAACGGCAGCTTATGAGAAGACAGCAGTGGCTACTGTTACGTCTGAGACTGTCGATCCGACTTGTGAGGAGACAGGTCAGACGGTATATACGGCAAGTGTCGCTTTCAGCGGAACGATTTACACGGATACCAAGACTGTTACCATAGAAGCGCTGGGGCATGACTGGTCCGATATCAAATACAGCTGGTCTTTGGATAACAGCAAATGCACGGCCCTTAAAGCCTGCAGCAGAGACCACGCTCACGATATAAAGGAGACGGTCGATACGACATCGGAGATCACCCAAGAACCCAGCGATGAGGGGCCGGGCGTACTGACATACACGGCAGTGTTTGATCATTCTGAGTTCGAGACCCAGACCAAGAGCGTTGTCTTCCCCATAGAGGACGGAATAACGGTGGTCTTCTTCGGTTCTGAAAGCTTCACAGAAGGTGAGAACTACTATGCGGTCGGGAATGAAGTCAAGGTCCTTTATGATCTTCCTTGCAAAGTCGGATATTACGATGTGGCCCTGGGCAAATACGTGGCTTTACAGCCGGAAGAAAACGAGGACGGCAGCTACAGCTTCACTGCGCCTGAAGGAGTGACGGAAGTGCTTCTCGTAATAAAAGGAGACGCTACCGGCGACGGAGGCGTCAACCTGGGAGATGCAGCCAGGATAAAGGCATACTTCAGAAGGAAGACAAGCCTGGATGAAAAAGCGTTGTTCGCAGCTGATATAACCGGTGACGGAGCGGCAAACCTCGGAGATGCCGCAAGGATCACTGCTATTTTCAGAAGGAAATACAATAATGATGAATGGTAGATATGGAGAATTCGATATGAGAACAAAGAGAGTATTATCACTGGTTCTGGTACTTTGTATGGTGCTGGCGGCAATGCCGTTTTATGCATTTGCTTCTGCAGATAATGGTCCCGAACCTTCCCCTCCGGAGGAAGCGTTCGACCTGAGCGGATTAAGCTTTTCTATAAAAAGCGATGAGGACAGGGCATGGATAGCATCCGGTACATACAGACCGGAAAAACCGCAGCTCAAGACCTGTGCGGATGAGAAGAAGAGAAATGAAATCTTCGATGACATAGATGAGTCATTGAAATATCTGAGGATTCATATGGCTCTGCGCGAAGATGAGGTGACTGTCGCTTACAATGTGGGCAGCAGTCTTACGCAGGAACTGCTTGACTCCATTTTCAATTATTCCTTTGCACACTTTTTTGACCACACGGGAATAGGAGATCAGGGTGACTATTTTCTTTTCCATGTTTATGAGGGCGGCGTTTCCGATTTTGACTATGACTCTCAAAACGGCATAATGTATCTGACCTATTATTTTCACTTCTATACCGATGCACAGCAGGAAAAGGAATTAGGGGAAGAGATCTCATCCGTTCTTGAGAGTCTGGATCTGGACGGAAAAAATGCTTATGAGAAGTTTCTTGAGATCTACACCTACATGACCCGAAATATAGTCTATGACTATGATAATCTTAGTAATAAAGAATATACACTAAAGTACAGCGCTTATGCAGCTTTGGTGAACAAAACGGCAGTATGCCAGGGCTATGCAAATCTTCTTTACCGTATGCTTCTCGAAGAAGGGGTAGACTGCAGGATCATCGCAGGTACAGGCAACGGGGGCGGTCACGCGTGGAACATAGTTGGACTCGGAGACTGCTATTACAACGTGGATTCTACATGGGATGCTGCCGGTATCGATTATTATGACTGGAACGGCAATTTCCTCTACAAGGAATATCCGATGACCTATATGCTTCGTTGCAACGCCAACTTCCCGGATCATGTGAGAAACGAAGATTATGACACGGATGAGTTCAACGTGGCTTATCCCATGAGCGAAAAGGACTTTGATCCTGAGGATCTGCCTCCCGAAATCGATTATGAAGCCCTCATAACGAAACCGGACGGCACCGTCACTTATTATGAATCGTTCACAGAGGCACTGGAAGCGGCTTCCGACGGTGATGAACTGATCCTTCTTAAAGACGTGCGGTGCTACGGCATGAACCCCGGCAGTATCATTATAGATCTGGGCGGTCACACCCTTTCCCTTAACCCGTACGCAGACATATCGGTATATCGCGGAGAACCGTTGATACGCGGAGGCAGGATCGAAGGCTCTGAGTCCTCAAGCTCTATGATATACAACTCGCAAAGCATTATTTTGGAAGACTTGATCATCGATGCTTCTTTGGTCGAGAATGCAGGAATATGGAACCGGGGCACTTTGACCATGAGAGACTGCACCGTGATAGGAGACTATCCCTTTGAACAGCATAGCGGAAGCTCATATATATACGGGATGGAAATGAGCGGAACCTCCCTTTTGAGCGGCGGGACTATGCATATCGAAGGCGCAGACGTTGACGGGATGTTCCTCATAGAGGAAGGAAGGCTTCATCTGGAAAGCGGAAGCATCGGAAGCATAGTCATGACGGACAGCGTCCGTGATTATGAGATCACCATGGCAAAGTCGGGTGCATCCGTAGGTTCGGTATCCGAAGGTTACGAATGGAAAGATGAAGGAGATATGTATCGCCTCAGTACGGTGTATACGCCGGTATATGTACCGGATATACGCGCTGAGGTAGAGTACAACAACTGGCTTGATTCGGACTGTTTCGAACTGACCCTTTACGACGGCGAAGGCTTTGCTATAGAACAAGTCTATGCATACAAGGATTCGCCTTATGCCGAGTTCGAAGTAAAGAAATACATCCTGCCCGGAACATACACATTTGTCATAAAGCAGACTTTCAATAACTGCGATCTGAGATCGAATATCGTTTACGACACGGATCCGCACGTCGTGACCGTAACGGTCACGGCGGACAAACAGGGAGTCTTGCATGCAAGTGTTGATTATGACGGCAATGATTCTCTTGCCATAGTAAACGAGTATACAGCGACTATATATGAGCCGGTCACCGTAGACGGCATCAAGGCAACAGTGGAGTTCAACGCGTGGCAGGAAGGCGATGTTTTCAGCTTGAGTCTGCAGGGAGCACTTCCTTTCAATTCCGAATATCTGCAGGTTACCATGAACGATAATGTTGCAGAGTTCTCTCCCGTGAGTTTTTATGAACCGGGCACATATGAGGCATATATAGTCCAGTTCGCTCCCATCGGCATGAGCGGTGACGATTACATCATAGACGAAAGCCGCCATTCGGTGACGGTCACCGTCAGCGAAGGGGAGGACGGCAATCTCACAGCACAGCTCAGCTATGACGGCGGCCTCGACAGCCTCACCATAACCAACACATACCTCGGCACCGTATACGATCCGGTGACAGTTGGGGATATCAAAGTCACGAAATCATATAACAACTGGCAGCCCGGAGATACTTTCTGCTTCGCATTGGACGAAGAGGAAGTTACGGTAAGCTATGATGAGAGAACTGCAGTGTTTGCGCCAAAGACTTTTGTAAGAGAAGGGACCTATACTTTCGGTTTGCAGGAAGTGGTCCGCAAGGCTATCCCCAAAGTCGTTTACGACCGCAACTGGTACAATGTCATGGTCGAACTTACGGCAGGTCCTTCCGGGGCTATCGCATCCAAGGTGAGCTATTACGTGGATGGTGAATGGACAGACAGTCTGACCATAACGAATACCTACGATCCCGATCTTACAGTCGACGATAAATGGGCCATAGGAGATGTGGGATATTCTTCTCTTTCATCCGCTTACATGGCAGCGCAGGACGGAGATACCATAGTGCTTCTCAAGGATGTTAAAGATTACGGTATCCCCATCGGCATATTTGATGAAAGAGAGGGCATCTCCATAACCATAGACCTTAACGGTCACGGATGTGAAATAGGCGACCTGGGCCTCGGTTTTCCGGGAAAGGACTTTGATGTAGTCATCAGGAACGGAGTCATATCCGCTTCGGAATATCTTTACAGCGGCAGACTGTTCGGTGTCATGAACAGCACCGTCACCCTGGAAAAGGTGACAATAGACGGCAGCTCCATGAGAAGCGACGATGAAACTGTGGTCTTATGCAGCGGATACGGAGATTCATACGGCATTCTGACTCTTGGCGAAGGGTCGAACGTGGTATCAAACGGTCTTATCCCTGCAGTCACCGTCGGCGACAGATTTGAGTTTTATGTGGATGGCGGGACCGTCTACGGAGAAACAAAAGCCGAGGGAGGCAGGACAGAGATCCTTGGAGGAGATCTTTTCGGCGAGCTTACGGTGTGCGGCGGCGACGTCCATATTGAGAGTGGCAGTGTGCAAGGTATAGAGCTTGGAAAGGGCGCTGCAAGGTCCACAGTGACCAAGGCAAAAGAAAATGCCCGGGTAGGGTATATCCCTGCTGACTATAAATGGGCCGACAACGGGGAGAATGACATTCTTGTCAAAAAGGATTATGCAGCTGCAGTCTATGGAACTGATGATACGGTATCGTATTTCGAGACGCTTGGAGAAGCAGTGGGCTCCGCTCTTGATCAAGAGGAGGTAGAGCTCCTCAAGGATTCATCCGGTGAAGGCTTTGATATTCCCTCAGGCATACATATCGATCTGTCTTTGAGCGGCAGTACATATACCGTCACAGGCGGCAGCATCTGCGTGCCCTCGTCATCTTCTGTCAGGATATCCGGCGGCAGTTTTGTCGCTGCATCAGACGATCCTTTGATCGTAAGTTCCGGAGGACTTGACATGGAAGGACTCAGTGTCAAAGGAACGCTGGTCTTTGCCGGCGGTACGGTCAATTTGGACTCCTCTCATGTGGATGAGATAGCCATAGATCCTTTGTTCCACGGCATGGTATCAGTTTCGAAATCAAAGGATTCTTCTGTGGATACCATCCCGGAAGGATACGAGTGGGCAGAAGCCGGCGAAAGGGAGCTCCTTTCAAAACTCAGCACCGGTGATGAGATCGAGGTCTATGACTATACCGGCGGAAAGGCATCATACATGGCTGACGCAGATACCGTTACGGTCATAAGCTCCGTTCCGTGTAAACTCGGATACTTCTCTGGAGGAGAGTATATTGCCCTCGTTCCGTCGGAAAACACCGACGGGAGCTACAGTTTCAGCTGTCCCGATGGTGTTGATGAGGTGATTCTGGTCGTGAAAGGTGATGCCACCGGCGACGGGACTGTCAACTTAGGTGATGCGACCAGGATAAAGGCGTTCTTCAGAAAGAAGACAACGCTGACCGACATTGCTGCGTTCGCAGCTGATGTAACGGGAGACGGGGCGGTCAACTTAGGCGACGCAACCAGGATCACAGCTGTTTTCAGAAAGAAGACGACGCTGTCCTGGTAAATGAGATCTTTACTAAGCGGGAGATACCTGATGTGGTATCTCCCGTTTTGATAAAAATGTAAATAATTGTATGTATTTGTTGATTGTACACATTTTTTTTATCAATAAATTGTTGTATTGCAAGGATAGAGGTGTTATCATACAGAAATAGTATATTTTGATTCTATTTTAATAGAGTATCGGGCTTGGCGGCGTTCCGCAGGCCCAAAGGAGGATTTATGAAGAGCAGAAAAAGAATGGTGAGTATGCTTCTTGCAGTGGCAATGCTCATCGCAATGCTTCCTGCTGCAGTATTTGCACAGGATGTGAAGTATGCCGAAAAAGAGAGTGTCAAACTCGGCAGAGATGCCCTTAAGGTCGACAGGATCGACTGGGGCAGGTCTTTTGGCAAGCTCGGTCTGGAGTACGGACTTGAAGCCGAAGGAGACGGTGAAGTCTATACTCTCAGCGGCATCCCCGAAAACGTTTGGCTCTATGACGGTGATGGCAACGCCATAGAGGTTGAAGGCGGCACGGCACAGGTCGCGGCAGGAAGTACAGTGATAGTTGCTCCTGTAGACGGCTACAAGATCTATTCCTTTGCCGTGTTTGCGGCATCAGGAAGTGACGCCGATCCGCTCATCGTATTCACGGCAGACGACGTCTGGGAAGACGGTACCGGTTACCAGATGCTGCTTGATAAGGATGCTAACACTTACGGAGATATCATCCCCGAGGAAGGACCGATGGCGTATGGAGATGTTTCCGACGAAGTATATGCTGAGTTCGAGTACAAGATCCCTGAAAACGCAGACGGAAGTCTGAATACGGAGAATGTCATCATAGATGATACAGTCGAACTTACGATCCCTGCCGGAACGTATGACTGGGTCATCACCAATCCTACGCCGGATGATGCCATGTGGGTCGTCGGCAGTGATGGTAACTTTGCGTCAAGATATGATGACTATGTGTTCGAAAAAGGCAGAACATATACGTTCTACGTACATATGGGCAATAGTTATGACGGCGTCGATCTGACTGTGTCAGGGGAAGTGGAATGTCAGTATTCCGTAGGGCTCTATGCGTTCGTGATGCCGGAAGCAGATGCTGTGATACAAGCCGAAGTTGGAGAGAAGATCTACTATAATTTCTTCGATTTTGAGGATGAAGTGACCTATGAAGACTGGGGCATTTTCGATGGTGACGGAGACGAAAGCGCCTGGTTCCCCTTTGACGTCGCAGCGAACTTTGGAAGTCAGTATTCCAGCTATTACACCGTTTCTCCCGACACTGTAATGGCGTCTATGCGCGATGAGGAGAACGATGTGGATCCGGATAACTGGCTCTTTTCAAGTGAGATCATCGTACCGGAAGAAAGTCCTGTGCTCAGTTTCTGGCTCCTGGGCTTCGATTCAAGTGCCCCGGCTGAAAAGGTCGGAGTGTATATCATGACCGAGGAGGAAGCGGAAAGCATCGAGAATCTGGAAGATATGACCAAACTCGGAGACTTCGTTTCCAGCGAGAATTGGGAAAAGTATTACGTAGATCTTTCTGAATATGCCGGAAAGACAGTTTGCATAGCATTCCGCCACTACGATACAGTGCAGCAGTACGCGGTATTTCTCGATGATGTAAGTATAGCCACAGGCGAGGTCCCCGATCCTGATATCTGGGACTTCGAGCAGGCCTCAGACCTTAACGGATGGGCTTTTGTCGACTCTGACAACGATGGCTATAACTGGTACAGATACATGTTCCAAATGTACCCTGAAGGAAAATATTCCAACTCAGGTGTCGGAGTGCTGACATCAGCGTCTTATGTTAGTGGAGCCGGCGCATTGACTCCTGATAACTGGGCTATAACCCCGGCAGTCAAGATCCCCGATAAGGAAGCTGCACTTTCATTCTACTATCGCGGACAGGATCCGGACTACGCAGAAGAAGTATTCGCCGTATACATCGGAGACAGCCAGGATATAAGCACGATGGAGCCGCTTACAGCGGATATAACAGCTACAGGTGAGATGCAGAATATGACTGTTGATCTTTCTGAATATGCAGGAACAGAAAAATATATCGCATTCCGCCACTACAACGTAACGGATATGTTCAGACTGAACATCGATGACGTTGTCATCCTCGGAGAATTCATTCCTTCAGAAGACGTGACCGTAATTACCGGAACGTCTAAATTGGACGACGCATATACTGTTGACGACCATGTTGTGACAGTAACATACAATGTTCCCTGCAAACTGGGCTACTATGATGAAGCACAGGGCAAGTATGTTGCAATAACACCTGTAAAGAACGATGACGGAAGCTACAGCTTCACAGTTCCCGAAGAGTATGACGAAGTGGTCCTTGTTGTGAAGGGCGATGCTACAGGAGACGGAACAGTCAACCTCGGCGACGCGACCAGGATCACTGCAGTCTTCAGGCAGAAGACAACGCTGACTGCCATTGCCACATTCGCCGCTGACATAAACGGAGACGGAACAGTCAACCTCGGCGACGCGACCAGGATCACTGCAATCTTCAGACAGAAGACAACGATCAGCTGGTAGTCTGCAGCGGTAAAAAGCAAAAAGAAGCTTAACAGAAGCTATGATAAGGGAGATGCCTCACGGGCATCTCCCTTTTTTGCTGTCAGCGTCTCGTTTGTTATGAAAGCACAAAAACAGAAGTAATTTTTTGACAATAAAGACCAATATATGCTTGCAAGAGATATGCTTAGTATAGTAGAATACTAAAATACAGGCAGTTTTTACAACTTAACTTAATCGTTATAGAAAAAGAGGAAAAATTATGAAGAAACTCAGAAAAATCATGAGTTTGATGCTTGCCTTAGTGATGATACTTTCCTTCGCTCCCGTAAGCGTTTTCGCCCAAGGCAGCGAAAGTGAAAGCGCTCCCTTGAGCTGGGAGGTCATTGAGAACAACACTCAAAGGATAGCAGACAAACTCAAGACCGTTAAGAGTCAGGGCGAAGAAGATCCTTCGGCTGTCCTCACAGGAAATGTGCGTGTATCCATTGTGCTGGATGCGCCGTCTACACTGGACAGAGGATATTCCGAAAAGGCCGTCGCACTGGATCCCGAAGCAGTCAATTACCGTGAGTCCCTGCAGAGGATGCAGGACGATATGGCCTCAAAGATCTCAAAAGAGGTCCTTGGCGGAGAAAGGCTGGATGTAGTGTGGAATCTCACCCTTGCAGCCAATATCATCTCTGCAAATGTACCCGCCGAAAAGATCGCTGAGATCAGAGATATCGAAGGCGTAAAGGACGTTGTGATAGAAAATCAGTACGAGCCTCAGGAGGCTGAAGCTTCTGATGATCCCAATATGTCCGTCGCCACAGGCATGACCAACGCCCAGTATGCATGGGCAGCCGGATACAACGGTGCCGGAAGCAAAGTGGCCATAGTCGATACGGGACTCGATTACCTTCACCAGTCCTTTGACCCGGTGGCATTCGAACTGGCCATAATGCAGGACAAAGCACGCGGCAGCGAAGCGGAGCTTCTCACCGCCACAGACGTCAGCAGGCTTTGGTCATCGCTCAATGCTTCCCAGAGAACAAGCGGCGGTCCGGAGGATTCATATTTCAATGCCAAAGTGCCTTACGGATTCAACTATGTGGACAGGAGCTTTGATATCGAGCATGTGAACGATACCCAGGGCGAACACGGATCCCACGTAGCCAGCATCGCAGCTGCCAACAGGTACATATACAAGACAGGCGATGACGGAAGCATCACCTTCAAAAACGCCATAACTGAAGTTCGCACTCAGGGCAATGCCCCCGATGCGCAGCTTCTCGTCATGAAGGTGTTCGGCAAAGGCGGCGGAGCCTATGATTCCGACTACTTTGCAGCTATCGAAGACGCTATAGTTCTCGGTGCGGATTCAGTCAACCTTTCTTTGGGGTCTGCATCAAAGGGTTTCACATATAACTCAACATATCAGGAGATCATCGACGGTCTCAGAAACGTCAATATCATCTGGTGCAACTCTGCAGGAAACAACGGTTCCTGGGCGGACGAGACGACTCTCGGATACCTTTACAGCGATTCTGCAAACCTTGCTTCCGGCGGATCTCCTGCTACGTATTCCAGCACTATGTCCGTAGCGTCGGTGGACAATGACGGATTTACCGGAGCTTATCTTGAGTTCGGCGATGATCTCATTTTCTACACCGAGACTTCCGGATACGGAAATCCCGCCATGGTCACCATAGCAGGGACCTATGAATTCGTGTACATCGACGGTCCCGGAGTTGATGACAACTCTCATGTCGGAAAAGCCGGAGATCAGTTCCTTGCCCTTGGTTCAGACGCCGTAAGCGGCAAGATCGCCATATGCAACAGAGGAGACTCCTCCTTCT
>JAFZSM010000057.1 GCA_017619385.1 Bacillota bacterium | reverse complement strand
GAAGAGGATGCGGATACGGAGACCATGCTGAGGATCATAAGGCTCAGGGATATAAAGAAAAAGCTTGATCTTCCGTTTACGATCACAGCGGAGATACGCTGCGAGAACAACAGAAAGCTCATCAACTCGGAGGACAGCGAAGACTTTATCGTAGCTACTGATCTGTCGTCCATGATGCTGGCGCAGATCACGGAAGACCCAAGAAGGGTCAGCCTGTTCAACGACATCCTTGATGAGGGAGGTTCCGAGATATATCTCAAACCTGCCAGTGATTTCGGACTTGCGGGATCGGAGATGGGCATCACGGAGCTTCGCAGGAAACTGTATGCTTTCGGATACATACTCCTCGGCATCAGGACCGATAATGAGGCATTCAAAATGGTGTCCGATGATGCGCCTGTATCGATAATGATAAGCGAAAAAGACAGGTTCATACTCATCGGAGAAGAATAAAGTATCAAAAGTATATTTTTTTGAGATCATAAAAGGCAGCTTTTTTTGCTGCCTTTTTCTATCATATACCGTAGGGGTTTTCTTTTATGGCGGATATGACTTTTTCTCTCACATCTTTCGGGCTTATAACTTCCACGTCCTGCAGATACTGAAGAGCCCAGTAGACAAGGCCTTCGGTTGCAGTCAAAACGCTTGCGTCGAAAGTGCCGTCCGGGTTTTCTTTTATGGATATATCGCTTCCGAACTGTTCTATGACGTAGCGAAGTACTCTTTTTTTGCATCTGAGCATCACCCTTTTCGGCTTTCCCGTATGGGCGAAGACTACCTTGTTTAAAGAATCAAGATCCGCCTCCCTTTTAGTGTATTCGATGGGTTCTTCCAGAACTTTTATGTTTTTCATCATATCGATGCGGTAGAAACTCGGCTCTGTGTGACCTTGGGATATAAGGGCGAGATAATAGTGGCTGCCTTCGCAAATCATGGCGTAGGGGCTTACGGTGTAGGGTCTCTCCCTTCTCGGCTTGAGAGTCTTGTCGTAGTCGTAGTCTACATAGGTGAAGGACACCTGTTTTTTTGAGTTTATGGCTTCTTCCAGTATCTCTATGTTCAGGAAGACCTCCGGGTTGGGTGATTTCTTTTCCGGCGTTATGATGTTCGTGTAGCTGTAATATTTTCTCTCATATGAGGACAAAAAGCTCCTCAGTTTTTCCAGAAGTTCTTCCGTTTGTTTTTTAGAAATGTATTCGCAGGAATATATAGCGTCTATGAGAAGCCTTATTTCCGCTATGGTGAAGTCTCTTGAGAGGAGCATATAGCCTTTCTTGTTGTCGGCGTAGGTGGATATCTCATAGCCGAATTCTTCTAGGGCGTCGATACAGCCGTATACTGTTCTTCTGTCCACCTTTCTCATGTACAGAAGCTCCATTTTATCTATGATCTCCGATGTCGAAACGATGTGGTTCTCATCTGTATACTCTTTGAGTATGTTCAGTATGCAGAGCATATTCGATTTATCTGTCGTAACCGCCATTATTGATACTCCTTTACAGCTCTTTCCCATGTCCATTATATCATCAGTACATAAATTTGTACAAATAAAAGGAGCAAAATACAGATGAAAAAGGGAGGTGTGGATCACATGAAGCATTACAGGATAGTCAACAAAGCAAGGTTCATATGTTTTGCCTTAGTTGTAAGTCTTACGGTTTGTTTTGTTATTGCAGGGGTATTGAATAAAAGTGAAGCTAAGACAAAAAGGGATATGAGATACACAGAAGTGACTGTAGAGGAGGGGGATACTCTGTGGGAGCTCGCTAAAGTCTACGGCAGCGAGGATAAGGATATACGTGAAGTCATCTACGATATCTGCACCCTCAACGACATAAAGGCAGGAGACATAAAACCGGGCCAGACCATTCTCATCCCTTAGACCACTTATTCTTTTCCAAAGATTGAAAAAAGACCGCTATCGTCATATAATATGATGTTAGCGGTTTTTGTTGTAGCAAACGTCGGATGCTGTTATTTCAGATACACAGTGTCCGGTATTCGTTCAGTATTGGAGACAAACAGATCATGAGTGACAAACCAATTGCAGTGATGGATTCAGGCGTCGGCGGCCTTGCGTGCCTGCTTGCCATAAGGAAAACGATGCCAAGCGAGAATATCATTTACTTCGGCGATACGGCCCATATGCCTTACGGCACCAAGACGGTGGAGGAACTTGAGTCCTGCGCAGGGAAAATCGTAGATTACCTCAAAGAAAGAGGCGTGAAGATGATCGTGCTTGCCTGCGGAACCATGAGTTCCACCATCATCCCCTTCCTTTATGAGAAATATCCCGAGATACTCATCCAGGGTGTTGTCGATCCCCTTGTGGCTGCCGTTTCAAGGGCGTGTGAAGAAGGTGACAAGGTCGGAGTCATCGCCACTCCGAGATCCATAGAAAGCGGATCGTACAAAGCTTCTTTCGAAAGGCTCAGAAAGAAACTGGATGTATATTACAAAGGATGTCCCGATCTTTCCGTATATATCGAAAAGGGCATAACGGACGGCCCCGAAATGGAAGCGCTCCTTAAGTCCTATCTCGACAAGCTGGTTTATGAGGATCATATAAAAGTGCTGGCTCTTGGGTGCACCCACTATCCTCTGGCCTCCGAGTGCATGAAGAGGCTCTATCCGGATCTGGTCCTGGTCGGACCTGAGGCCGCCCTTGCCGGTAATGCCTATTCGCTTCTTTCCGTCCATGAGATGGATAACGACAGCGACGATGACGGATGGCTTGAGATACTGGCAAGCAAGAAAACGGAAGGCTTTGAATCCATGGCAAGGATGCTGGGCCTTGAAGACTATCCCGTGAAGGAGGTAGTGCTCTGATGACAAGAGATGAGCTTTTTGAACTGCTGGAACTGGATACGGCTGAAGATTTCGGGTACTTCGAGCAGTTCGCAGAGCTTGTGGAATGCGAAGACGAGATAGAGTACGACGATTTCTACGAAGCCATATCCAAGGCCGATACCGATACGCTCATAGAGATAAACGAGAATTACTTTACTGAGATCGAAAAGGCTTTTCCGGAAGACTGTGACGATTTTTATGAAGTGATGCAGTCCATATGGGACAATTTGAAGCAGCTCGCAAGAGATGCAGATAACGAGACTTACAGAAGAGAGTATGCGAATCAGCTGTACAGGTTCCACGAGATGTATACATCTCCCGAAGGAGCCTCCGTGGACGGAACGCCCTGTTCTGTCATGGAAGCCATGGCTGAAAGCAGGCTGTCCAAAATAGATAATTCAAAACATGTCTATGACTTTGAAAACAGCATGGACTATGTTCCCGACTATATAAGTATACGCTTAGGAGGATTCGAAAATGACGAAGAATATAGTGACGATACCATGTAAGACCATAAGAGCCATGGCAAGGGAGATGCTCAAGGGCAAATATTGGAAGTGCCTTATCATAGTCCTTGCATGTCACGTAATAGCCGAGGCACCGGCCATGATCGCCGAGGCTTTGACAGAAAACCCATATATATTATATGCAGTGGAATTGGCGGGATTTGTGGTGGAAGTTGCCATGACTCTTTGCACCACGGCATTTTTCCTGAGGCTTTTCAGAGGGCAGGAAACAAGCCTTGACAGATTTACGGAACCCCTTGCTCTTACATGGAAGGCTGTGGGCATGGAGATCATCTCCTATATTCAGATCTTCCTTTGGTCTTTGCTTCTCGTGATCCCGGGCATCATCTGCGCCATCAAACATGCCCAGAATTTTCACGCACTTTTGGATAATCCCGAATATTATCCTACGGAGGCCATTCACAGAAGCCATGAACTCATGGACGGAAACAAGTGGAAGTGGGTCAAGCTGCAGCTGAGCTTCATCGGATGGATTTTCCTTTCTGCTCTTCCTTCCGGGATCTATCAGGCAATGTACGGTCCGGTGATGTCTTTATACTATTCCGACGTAATAAACTATGAAGAAATGCAGGCAATTATGATGGAGTATGTTGAAAAGCTTCGCGCGTTCAATTCCCAGCCCATACCTATGCTTCTTGCTTTGATACCGCTTCTGGTCACAGTATATATGTCAGTGGCAAACGCCGCATTTTACGATCTTGCTTCCGGTAATCTCGTCGTTCAGGACGACGGCCGGATAAGTGAAACTGCCGAAGTATTTTGATGGAATATACAGCTTTAGTATCAGACTCAAGACAGGCTATCCCCGGATGCCTGTTCTTCTGTAAAGGGAAACAATTCAAAAAAGAATACCTTGAGGCTGCAGCGGAAAAAGGAGCCGCAGCCTATGTGTCGGAGACGGACTACCAAATGTCCATCCCCTGTATTTTAGTTCCCGATATACGAAGGGCTATGGCCGAGTACTCGAAGGAGTATTTCAAAGACCCATCTAAATCCCT
Source organism: Bacillota bacterium (assembly GCA_017619385.1). Taxonomy (GTDB): domain Bacteria; phylum Bacillota; class Clostridia; order Peptostreptococcales; family Anaerovoracaceae; genus RUG13409. Next base: position 13,684 of record JAFZSM010000057.1, on the reverse strand, counting down.
AAGGCTTGCGGGACTTACGGGGACCAAGGGAAAGTCCACGACCCTGTATTTCCTTAAAAGCATCATGGAGCGTTCGTCACTATGCGGAGAGGGGAATTTCGGATATCTCTCTTCCATAGACGACTACGACGGCATCAGCACCGTCGAAAGCCACCTGACTACGCCGGAAGCCATAGAGCTCAATACCATGCTCTCAAATATGGTAAGAAGCGGCATAATATTTGCGGGCATGGAGGTATCCTCCCAGGCTCTCAAATACGACAGAAGCTTTGGCCTTCATTTTGAGACAGGCTGTTTCACAAACTTCTCAGAAGATCATATAGGCCCCGATGAACACAGCGACATAGAGGACTATTTCAGTTCCAAGCTAAGGCTCATCGATCAATGTGAAAAGTTCATTCTCAACTTAAATTCCGACAGGAGCGAAGAAGTCCTCGATGCCTGCATCAGATCAAAGGACGGCGGAAGGCTCAAAAAACTCATCTGCCTTCACATAGACTATCCCCTTGAAGAAGGCGCAAATATAGAGCTTCTTTCAAAGGCGGAAGCCTTTTCCGATGAATACTTCAAGGTATCGGATATATGCAAAAAAGACGGCCTGACCTACTTCGATATTTCGGGAGTGGGAGAAGTATCTATTTCAATGCCCGGCATCTTCAACGTAGAGAATGCGGCGATCGCGGCCATTTTTGCAAAGGAATACGGAGCGTCTTCCGAAGAGATAAAAGAAGGGCTTCTGTGCGCGAAGGCTGCGGGCAGGATGGAGGTCTTAAGGAGCGAAAAAAAGGACCTCACCGTCATAGTCGATTTCGCTCACAATGAGTTCGCCTTCAACAATATATTCGGATCTGTCAGGCAGGAGTATCCGGGATACATGATATATGCAGTGTTCGGCTGCCCGGGAAACAAGGCTCCTGAAAGAAGAACAGGCATGCCAAGATCCGCTGCCAGATATGCGGATTACTCATATATCACTGAGGACGACCCTTTCAAGGAAGATCCTGAAGATATATGCAAAGAAGTCTATGAAAATCTCCTCTCCTTCGGAGGAAAGGGCGAGATCATAGTGAGAAGAGAAGAAGCCATTAAAAAAGCCATAGAAAGCGCGCAGGATAAAAGCGTCATACTCCTCCTTGCAAAGGGAAGAGACACATTCATGCACAGGCGCGAATTCGATCCCTACATCTCGGATCCCGTGCTTGCGGAAAAACTGCTAAAGGAAACAGAATAGTTTCATGCTCAATCAAAAGCTCTTTAAAATCGAAAAGGAAGATTCCTACACCAAGCACACAAGGCTCATAAAGGAATACAAGGCATCCCACCCCGAAGCGGACATTATTTCCCTGGGTATAGGGGATGTTTCTTTCCCCGTGCCTTTGCCTGTCATAGAGGCCATGAAAAAGGCCTGTGATGAGCTTGGGTCCATGGACACCTTCCAAGGATACGGCGCGTACTGGGGCATAGAGAGCTTGAGAAGGGCCATAGCTGAAAACGACTACAAAGGTCTTGATATATCTTCCGAAGAGATATATGTGGGAGACGGGACTAAGACCGACTGCACGGCTTTACTGGAACTTTTTGACGCCGGCGCAAAGGTCCTGACCGGCAATCCGACCTATCCCGTATACAGGAACGGCGCCTTTGCCATGGGAAGGGACGTTTATGAGTGCAGCTGCGATGAAGAGTTCAAGATGACGATCCCTATGGAGCATTACGACGTCATATACATCTGCTCTCCCTGCAATCCCGTGGGAAACGCATATACAAAGAGCGAACTGAAGAAGTGGATAGATTATGCCAATGCTGAGGGGGCATATATAGTCTTTGACAACGTGTACAGGGACTTTGCCCAAAGCCTGGGCCTTCCTAAAAGCATATATGAGATCGAAGGCAGCAGGACCTGCTGCATAGAGCTGCACTCTTTTTCCAAGAACCTGTCCTTTTCCGGAACGAGATGCTCATATTTCGTCCTTCCAAAAGAATTCGGGGAGGAGCTCCATTCTCTTTGGAGAGAGAGGACCATCAACCGTTTCAACGGAGCCTCATATGTAGCTCAGAAAGGCGCAGAGGCAAGCTATCTGCCGGAAGTACAGGAGATCATAAAGAAAAACATAGAAGTATACAAAGGCAACGGAAAACTTCTCAGAAATACGCTTCTTGAAGCAGGTTTCTCCGTTACGGGAGGCATCGATGCTCCCTACCTTTGGGTCGGGACCAAAGACAGGATGGAGTGCTGGGAGGCATTTTCTTTCTTCCTTGAGAAACTGAATATAGTTACAGTTCCGGGAGCCATCTTCGGCTCTAAAGGAAGATACAGCCTGAGGATAAGTGCCTTGGGAACGAGAGAAAATACAGAAGAGGCCTGCAGGAGGATACTGGAATTTTATGAAAAAGATAATTAGCATCCTCACCTTTGCAGGGCTTGTCCTCGGAGTGCTGCTCGGACTTTTCTTTCCGCAATTTGCAGCATCTGCCGAATTCATCGGCATCTGGTATCTCAAGATACTTAAGGCCTTCATAGCGCCTGTAATATTTACGGGCATTTCGGTCACGGCATACAAGACGGCGGGAAGAAAGGACAGACTGGTTTTAAAGTCCGTCGCCTTATTCTCAGCCATGTTCACGGCATCCTTCCTCATAGCTTCGGCACTTGTTCTTTTGATAGATCCTGCGAAGGACTTTGTCTTTGAACAGGCCGGGAGCACGGCTTTGGCAGCAGGAGAGCTCTTCCCGGGCATAGAGATGCTCTTAAGGCTGTTCCCCGTAAACCTTAGCGATATATTCGTCTCTCCCAAGGTCTTCGGCATCATAGTCATTGCGTGGGTCTTCGGAAGAGCCGGGTCCCTCATAAAAAAGAGCGGGGGAGTATTCTCTGCAATGGAAAAGGCAAGAGACTTCTTTTACAAGGTACTGGAATACTTCATGTATCTTACGCCCGCTGCGGTATTTTCTCTGACGGCGTCTACGGTGAGCCGCTACGGCAGCGCGCTTCTTGGAGCCGGACTCAAATACATAGGGACGGCCTATGCCTGCTCCCTGGCAGTCATAGCCCTTGTCATGATACTTCCTGTCCGCATATTTGCGGGCATCGGTCCTTTGGAGTACATCAGGAAAGTATACAGGATATGGATCATGACCATGACCACCTGCAGCAGCGCGGCGACGCTTCCGTATACCATAAGGCTTTGCAGAGACGAATTCGGCATACCGGGTGAAGTAACCGATGTCGTAGTGCCCTTGGGCTGTACCATACACATGTGCGGAGGCGCGGTGTCCTTTGCTCTTTTGGGCCTTTTCTGCACTTTGGGGTACGGCATTTCTATCGGCTTTGGAAAATATATGATGATGCTTCTTGCAGCCCTTCTCATAAACATGGCAGCCCCCGGCATACCGGGAGGCGGCATAGTGATAGGAGCAAGCTACCTGCAGCTTCTGGGCATACCCTTAGGCTTCATGGGGTTTTATGCGGGTATATACAAAATATTGGACATGGTCTACACAACGCTCAACGTGACCGGCGACATATCGGCAAATATATTGCTTGGGAAAAAGAATACATCAAATGACAGGAGGAACGAAAGATGAGACTGATAATACCGGAAGGCTACAAAGCCAAACTCGATTCCTACGACACGCAAAAAGCCATAAGCAAAATACATCAGATCTTTGAGGAAAAGCTCTGCGAACAACTGGACCTTTCCCGCGTTTCAGCGCCTTTGTTCCTCGAAGCGTCAACTGGTCTTAACGACGATCTGAACGGCGTTGAAAGACCGGTGGATTTCGATATAAAAGAAGACGGAAGGCACTGCCAGGTGGTCCAGTCCCTGGCGAAATGGAAAAGGCAGGCTCTCAAAGACTACAACTTTTACGTCGGACGCGGCCTTTATACGGACATGAATGCCATAAGGCGCGATGAAGAACTGGACAACATCCACTCCATCTACGTGGACCAGTGGGACTGGGAGAAGGTCATAGAAGAAAGGGACAGGAATCAGGAATACCTCAAAGACGTTGTCAGAAAGATAGTCTGTGCGATCTGCGATACAGAGCTTGAGCTGAGAAAGCACTATCCGGCCCTTTACAGCCTCTCATATAAAGACAGGAACGTCGCCTTCATCACTTCCCAGGAGCTCGAGGATATGTATCCGGATCTTACGTCCAAAGAAAGGGAGAATGCCTTTGTCAAGGACCACCACACGGCCTTCATCATGAAGATAGGAGGAGCCTTGAAAAGCGGCAAACCTCACGACGGAAGAGCTCCCGACTACGACGACTGGGAACTCAACGGAGATATTCTTTTCTGGAACGAGATACTGGGAGAAGCTCTGGAAGTATCCAGCATGGGCATAAGGGTAAGCCCCGAGAGCCTGGACAGGCAGCTTTCCATCTCAGGATGCGATTACAGAAGAGAGCTTCCCTTCCATAAAGCCCTTCTTGCAGGAGAACTGCCCTTTACCATAGGCGGCGGCATAGGACAGAGCAGGCTCTGTATGCTTCTCATGGGCAATGCCCATATAGGGGAAGTGCAGTCGGCGGTCTGGGACGAAGAGACCAGAAGGCGCTGCAAGGAAGCAGGCATATTGATACTTTAGTACAACCGGCAGCAGCTCATGGAGCTGCTGCTTTTTTTGGTCTCGAAATCCTTGTAAAAAAGGTATCTATGAGATAAAATATTTGTTTAGCAAACTATTGAAATCTAAGTAATCAGGAGAGACAAAATGGACAGAAATCTACCTAAGAACTACGATCCTAAGACTTTCGAGGATCGTATCTACAAGACATGGGAAGATTCCAAAGCGTTTATGCCCGAAACCAAGGGCGGAAAAGAGCACTTCACCATCGTGATGCCGCCTCCCAATATCACGGGACAGCTTCACATGGGCCACGCTATGGATGCTTCTCTTCAGGATGTGCTTGTCCGTTTTAAGAGAATGCAGGGATATAAGACCCTTTGGCTTCCCGGACCGGACCCCGCGTCGATCGCCACGGAAGTCAAGGTCGTAGAAAAGCTCAAAGAAGAGACGGGAAAATCAAAGGAAGAAATAGGCCGCGAGAAGTTCCTGGAAAGAGCCTGGGCCTGGAAAGAACAGTACGAAGGCCGCATCATATTGCAGCAAAAGAAGATGGGCGCCAGCTGCGACTGGAGCCGCGTCAGGTTCACCATGGACGAAGGCTGCAACAATGCGGTAAAAGAGCATTTCGTGAACCTGTACAATAAAGGGCTCATATACAAAGGAGCAAGGCTCATTAACTGGTGCCCCGTGTGCAAGTCTGCTCTTTCGGACATAGAAGTCGAACATGAAGACGTTCAGGGCAAATATTACTATTTCCGCTACCCCGGCGAAGACGGATCCGAAGGTATAACGGTTGCTACGTCAAGACCTGAGACCATGTTCGGAGACGTGGCTGTGGCCGTAAATCCCGAAGACGAAAGATACAAAGATCTCGTTGGAAAGAAGGTCATGCTTCCTTTGGTGGGAAGAGTGATGCCCGTTGTGGCAGACCCCTATCCCGATATGACCAAGGGAACCGGCGCCGTTAAGATCACGCCCAACGCAGACCCCAACGACTTTGAAGTGGGCCAGAGGCAGGGCCTTGGAATGATAGAGTTCATGGCCGAAGACGGAACCATGCTTGAGACGGCAGGGAAGTACGCCGGCATGGACAGATACGAATGCAGAAAGGCCTGGGTAAAGGACCTTGAAGAAGCGGGCTACCTCGTAAAGACCGAGGATATGACCATACCCACAGGTACATGCTACCGCTGCCACAATGCAGTGGAGCCCAGGATCTCCGAGCAGTGGTTCGTCAAGATGGAGCCCCTTGCAAAGCCTGCCATTGAAGCGGTGAGAAAGGGAGAGACAGTTTTCGTTCCCGAAAGATATGACAAGACCTATTATCACTGGATGGAGGATATCAAGGACTGGTGTATAAGCCGCCAGCTTTGGTGGGGCCACAGGATCCCCGCATACTACTGCGATGAGTGCGGAGAGATGATAGTGGCAGAGGATGTCCCTGCCGTTTGTCCCAAGTGCGGATGCACTCACTTCAAGCAGGATGACGACGTTCTCGACACCTGGTTCTCGTCGGCTCTTTGGCCTTTCAGCACACTGGGATGGCCCGGTGATACTGAAGACCTTAAGACCTTCTACCCGACCAGCGTGCTGGTAACAGGTTACGATATAATCTTCTTCTGGGTGGCCAGGATGATATTCTCCGGCATCGAGTGCATGGGAGAGGTACCTTTCAAATACGTTCTCATTCACGGACTCGTAAGGGATGCCCTCGGAAGGAAGATGTCAAAGTCTCTCGGAAACGGCATAGATCCTCTGGACGTCATGGACGTGTACGGTACCGATGCCCTTCGTTTCATGCTTCTGTCAGGCATAGCTCCGGGATCTGACATACGCTATCAGGACGAGAAGGTCCAGGCTGCGAGAAACTTCGGAAACAAGCTGTGGAACGCATCGAGATTCGTCATAATGAATCTTTATGACGCAGAAGGAGAACTTCTGCCCATAGCCGATGCGAAGAGCGTTTCCCTGAAGACGGAAGACCGCTGGATGCTTCAGACCATAAACGATGCCGTCGGCGACATAACGGGCAATATGGACAAGTTCGAGCTTGCCCTCGCAGCAGCCAAGATCTACGACCTTATCTGGAGCAATTACTGCGACTGGTACATAGAGCTCACCAAGTCGAGGCTTTACGGGGATAACGAAGAGGACAAGGCTTCCGCAAGATATGTCCTTCTTGACTGCCTCAAAAAACTTCTGAAGCTCCTCCACCCCTTCATGCCCTTCATCACTGAAGAGATCTGGGGACATCTGCCAAAGGTTGAGGGAGATTCAGATCTCATCATCCTTGCGGACTGGCCCAAGCCCTTCGATGAAGATTACAGCGAAGACGTAAAGACCGTGGAACTTTCCATGGATATGATAAAAGCCATAAGGAACATACGCTCAGAAGTGGGCGTAGTGCCTGCAAAGAAGATAAAGGCCATAGTCCTTGCAGACGAAGGCTGCGAAGATATCGCAAGGAAAGGAGAAAGCTATCTCTTAAGCCTTGCAGGTCTTGAGTCACTAAGCTTTGCAAAGAGCAGGGACGAGCTTCCCGCAGACGTCAAGTCAGCAGCTCTTCCGGGAATAGAAGTATACGTTCCCCTCGACGACCTTGTGGACTACAAGGAAGAGTATGCAAAGCTCAAAAAAGACAAAGAACAGCTCGAAAAGAACGTGGCAGCCCAGGAAGGCAAACTTGCAAATCAGAATTTCGTTTCCAGGGCTCCCGAAAACGTGGTGCAGGCCGAAAGAGATAAGCTTGCCAATTACAAAGATATGCTTGAAAAGACCGTCGCAAGACTGGCCGAGGTAGAAAAGAAGCTTTCGTGAACGATAAACACGATCTGACTATCGGCCCGGTATGGGGAAAACTGTTCAGTTTTTTCATTCCCATAGCCGCCGGAGCCATCGTACAACAACTGTATAACACCGTAGATGCACTCATAGTCGGCAAGTACTGCGGAACGGAGAGTTTTGCCGCCATTTCAGGGAGCGTGACCCAAGTGCTCAACCTCATGATAGGGTCTTTCATCGCTCTGACGGGAGGCGCATCCGTATACATCGCTCAGCTTTACGGGATAAAAGACGAGGAAAAGATAAAAAAGGCCGTAAGCACCGCAATGTACTTTTGCGCGGCTCTGGGGATAGTTCTTTCGGTCCTTGGCTACGCCTTTGCAAGGCCCATTCTCCAGTTCATGAAGACTCCTCCGGAGACTTTAGATGAAGCTGCCGTATATCTGAGGCTTTGCTTTGCTGCAGCCTTTGCTGTGATGCTGTACAACATGGGTGCCGGCATCATAAGGGCGGCAGGGGATTCTTCAAGGCCTTTTGCCTACCTTTGCGCCTGCTGCTTTACGAACATCATACTGGATTACATACTGGTGAAAGTCTATGACCTCGGAGTGTTCGGTGCTGCGGCTGCAACGGCATTTTCGCAGCTCATAAGCTTTACCCTGGTGCTCATACGCATGCTGACTGCAAAAGATGCTTACAGGTTCAGGCTGTCTTTCAAAAACCTGAGCCTGACGGCCATAAAGGCTACCGTGAAATACGGACTGCCATCCGCTGTTCAGCAGATCCTCTACGGAATCACCAATACCACTATACAGGTGGGCATAAACAGCCTCGGGGCTTCCGTGGTGGCAGCCTGGGCTCTTACGGGAAAGGTGGACGGTATTTACTGGGCCATAGTCAATGCCGGCGGAGTCGCTGTAATGAATTTCGTAGGGCAAAACTACGGGGCGGGAAACATAGACAGAGTCAAGGAAGTCACAAAGAAAGGTCTTCGGAATTTCATGATCTTCACCATAGCCATATGTGTGCTGCTCATCGCTTTCGGAAGATTCCTCTTCCCGCTGTTCCTTCCCGATGACGACTACGTTTGCGATCTGGCATATAAACTGATGCTTTACTTCGTGATCCCCTATTTCCTATGGACCTTCATAGAGATCCTGGGAGGAGTGCTCAAAGGATGCGGAGACGTCATAGTGCCTGCGGCTATTTCCCTTGTGGGCATAGCCGGTGTCAGGCTCGTCTGGATCAATACGGTATTTAAAATGTATCCCAATGCTTATGTCCTTGCCCTGGCTTACGGAGTGTCCTGGGTGGTGACTGCGGCAGCTCTCATAGTCAGATATGTAAGAGGCAAGTGGAAAAAAAGGAGAGATCTTTAAGTGAACGGAAGTTTAGAAGAAGTAGAAGAGATACTGGGATATGTCTTCAAAGATAAATCCATACTCGTCACAGGGCTGACCCACAGCTCCTATGCAAACGACTACCTCGGCAGTTCCACAAAAGGAAACGAAAGGCTGGAGTTCTTAGGCGACGCGATCCTCGATATGGTGGTGAGCGCTGAACTTTACAAAAGGTTCCCTGAAAAGCAGGAAGGTTTTCTGACAAAGCTCCGTGCGGAGATCGTATGTACCGAAGCCCTGGGCAAAACGGCTGACCACTACAAGCTCAATGAGTATATGCTCATGGGTAAAGGCGAGGAAGCAAAGGGCGGAAGGTACCGCCACTCAATAACCTCCGATCTTGTGGAAGCACTCATAGCTTCCGTATTCATCGACGGAGGAATAGAGGCGGCCATGAAGACCGTGCACAAGCTCATGGACTACACTATAGAAAAGGAATGCAGCGAGCCTGTCATCTCGGATTACAAGACCCAGCTTCAGGAGCTCTGCCAGAAAAAAGGCGAGGGCACTCCCTACTACAGGATAATCAAAGAAGAGGGTCCGGATCACGACAAGACCTTTACGGCTGCGGTATACGTCGGTGAAAAACATTTAGGGACAGGCGTGGGAAAATCCAAAAAAGAATCTGAGAACGCAGCTGCAGCCCAAGTCGTCCGGATGTACAAAAACTGATATTGACTTTCATACAAAGCCCCGGATCCTCCGGGGTTTTCCAATTGTGAAGATTGGGTCTTCAAAGGCCTGTTTTTTTTGCTTTTACTAATGCGATGTGTTAAAATATAATGTCGTTTTATGAACGCAATTTTTGCATGCATTTTTTGATACATGCTTTGGAGGATAGATGTTTTTTAAAAGACTTGAACTTAATGGATTTAAATCTTTTGCCGACCCTGTGACCATAGAGTTCACAGAAGGTATCACATGCATAGTGGGACCCAACGGTTCGGGCAAGAGCAACATTTCCGATGCCATAAGATGGGTCCTTGGAGAGCAAAGTCCCAAGATGCTCAGAGGCGGCAAGATGGAGGAGGTCATCTTTGCCGGCACCCAGAACAGAAAAGCAAAGGGCATGGCCGAGGTCACCCTTGTCATAGATAACAGCGATCACATGCTTCCCATAGACTATACGGAAGTTGCCATCACACGCCGCATGTACAAAAACGGCGAAAGCGAATATATGATCAACAGGAATATCTGCAGATTAAGAGACATCCGCGAGCTCATTATGGACACGGGTATCGGAGTCGAAGGTTATTCCGTCATAGGCCAGGGAAAGATAGCCGATATCGTAAGCAACAAGATGGACAGCAGAAGGGAGATCTTCGAGGAAGCTGCCGGAGTCGTAAAGTACAGAAGCAGAAAAGCAGAAGCTGAAAGAAAACTTGATTCCGCTGTCATCAATCTGTCACGTGTCAATGATATCATCGGAGAGATAGAGGGAAGGATCGACAAGCTCAAAGAAGATTCCGAGAAAGCGGCCGAGTATTTGTCCATCAAAGATAAAGCTGCAGATGTTGAGATCAATATCATACTCAAGCAGATAGAGCAGGCCGATGAAAAAGGCGCTGCCGTAAAGGAAGAGATAGGAGAGCTGGAAAAAGCTCTGGAAAATGCCGAAAAGGAAAAGTCCGATTCTGAGGAAAAACTCCGGGATATGAGGGTGCAGGGAAGAGATCTTGAGGAAAAACTCAGCTCCCTTCGGGCAGATCTTGCAAGATGCATAGACGAAGTACATGAACTTTCAGCAAGGGATTCCGTCAATAAAGAAAAGAGGACTTCTCTTGACAATGAGCTCAGAAGGCTCGAGGGAGAGATAAAAGATACGGACGACAAAATAACCAGGGAAGAATCAAACGCCTCCGAAATGGCTAAAAGTGTTGAGTCCGCAAAAAAGGAGTGCGAAGAACTCAAAAAGTCCCTTGAAGAGAAACAGCAGGAGACAAAGATCGCAGAAAAGAGCCAGCTGGAAGCAGAAGGGCTTCTTGAAAAGGCCTCTTACGAGCTTGAAAGGCTTAAAGTCGAAAGAGGAAAGATCTCAGCGCAGGTCGGACTTCTCGAAGATCTCGAAAGATCCTACGAAGGGTATAACGGCGCGGTCAAATACCTCATGGACAAGAAGCTCAGCGGCGTTATCGGCACTTTGGGAGACCTTCTCATTGTTCCGAGGGGCTACGAGCTGGCCATAGAAACAGAGCTCGGAGGAAAACTCCAGAACATAGTCTGCAAAGATGACGATGTGGCATCAAGAGCCATCGACATGCTCAAAAGGGACAAGGCGGGAAGGCTCACTTTCCTCCCCGTGGAAAACCTGAGAGTGCAGCCGCCCCTTTCCGTAGAGAAACTAAAGGACAAGAAAGGCTTCATAGGCCTTGCATCGGACATAGTGAAGTGCGAAGGCGGATATCAGGATATAGTTGACTATGTCCTGGGCAACGTGGTCCTCTGCGACAAACTGGATAACGCCATAAGCATGTCGAATTCAAACGACGGACCTCACAAGTTCGTAACTCTTGAAGGCGAGATAATAAACATGGCGGGCGCCTTGACGGGCGGAAGCCTTAAAAGCAACACGTCCAATATACTCACGAGAAAAGCCGAAAAGGCAGATCTCAAGGAAAAGCTCGAACAACTGGGCAAAGAACTTAAAGAAGCCGAAAGTGCAAAAGAAAAAGCCCAGAAGGCCTTCACGGGAGCAGGAGCCGGAAAGGCAAAGGAAGAGGAGATGCAGCTTCGCATGGAGCTCAACTCCGCAAGCCTGCGTCTCCAGAACGCAAAGGATGTGGAAAGCCTGGTAAAGGCCGGCATAGATGAGCTCAAGAAGTCCAGGAAGACAAGAGAAAAGTCCCTCGATTCCGCAAAGCTTCAGATAGAGCAGATCGAAGAGTTCACGAAAAATGCCGCAGCGCTGCTGGCTGAAAAGGAAGCGGAAAAGACTGCAGCAGACGAAAGACTCACTAAGTCCCAGGACGAAAGAGACAAGATAAGCGGTGAGATAGAAAAGCTCGAACAAGAAGGAGAAGTCTTCCAGGAGAAAGTTTACGAAGTGCAGCTCAAAAAGCACGACGCCGAGGTGAGGCAGGCAAGGTTCGACACGCAGACCGAAAGCCTCAAAGACAAGCTTTGGGAAGAGTTTGAGATGTCCTATGCTCAGGCCGCTGAGCACGAAGATCCCGACTTCGTTCTTTCAAAAGCCTTAAGGCTGAGCCGTGAGTACAAGGAAAGGCTCAGAGAGATCGGCGACGTCAACATAGGGGCCATCGAGGAATACAAAGAAGTATCCGACAGATATACCTTCCTCACAGCACAAAGAGATGACATATTAAAAGCCATGGATGAGCTCCATAAGGTCATCTCCGATATGGATCGCATCATAAAGGCGAGGTTCAAGGAGAACTTCGACACCGTGGTAGTCAATTTCGAAGAGACTTTCAGAGATCTCTTCAAAGGAGGTCATGCAAGGCTCACATTGGAAGATCCCGAGAATCCTCTGGAGTCTGCCATAGAGATCGAAGCTCAGCCGCCCGGAAAGAAGCTCCAGAACATGAACCTTCTGTCCGGCGGAGAGAAGACCCTTACGGCCATCGCTTTGATGTTTGCAGTCCTCAAGTCAAAGCCCACTCCCTTCTGCATACTGGACGAGATAGAGGCAGCTCTTGACGAGACCAACATAGATACTGTGGCGAACTACATAAGGAGCTTTACAGGTCCGCAGTTCACACTTATCACACATCAGAAGCTTACAATGGAATATGCTGACGTTCTTTACGGCGTCACCATGCCGGAGAGCGGTATCACCCAGATACTGTCCTTAAAGCTCGGCGATGACTTCGAGGTGTAGCCATGGCATATGAAAAAAAGAAATCATTTTTCGGTCGTATAGGCGAGAGGATAGAAGATCTTTTCATCGCAAGGCCCACTCCCGATGAGGATATGCTGGATGAACTGGAAGAGATACTTGTAACATCCGACATAGGGGTCGAAACCACCGAAAAGATAATAGATGAATTAAGAAACAAGATACGTTCCAATTATCTCTGGAGCAATGAAAGCGTAAGAGATGAGATCAAAAACATAGTCTACCGCATGGTGGACAAGGGGGAAAGGCTTGCTCTTTCCGAGGATTATCCTCTGATCATACTGGTCATAGGAGTCAACGGAGTGGGAAAGACCACCTCCATAGCAAAGCTTGCCTACAAGCTCAAAAACGAAGGAAAGTCCGTCATTTTAGTAGCGGCCGATACCTTCAGGGCTGCAGCGGCTCAGCAGCTTTCAGTCTGGGGAGAAAGGCTGGGAGTCCCGGTCATAAAGCACGGAGAAGGAGCCGATCCTTCGGCTGTCATATTCGACGGACTGTCCGCTGCAAAGGCCAGAGGGTCCCAGGCCATAATAGTAGATACAGCAGGCAGGCTTCAGAACAAGAAGAACCTGATGAATGAACTTTCGAAGATGTACAGAGTCATCGAAAGGGAATATCCCGAAGCTTCCAAGGAAGTTCTTCTGGTGCTGGATGCGACCACGGGAAAGAACGCCATATCCCAGGCCAAGGAGTTCGGAGACGTGACAGACCTTACGGGCATCATCCTCACGAAACTTGACGGAAGCGCAAAAGGTGGTATAGTTATAACTTTGGCAGACGACTTCGATCTGCCTGTGAAATTTATAGGATTGGGGGAAAAAGAGGCTGACTTAGCAGTATTTGATCCGAAGGAATTTTCGGACAGCATCTTTGGAGAGTAATAGATTATGGAAAATGAAAATGATTTTGTAGAACTTGATCTGAGCGAAGCTAAGGAGCCAGTATCCGAAGCAGAAGCTGCAGCGATGAGCGACGCCACGGTGGTGGTGGCCGCAGCCGCAGACAGCGAGCTCGGTTCAGGCGTCGGAGAGGCTGTGATCGACCGCGACGAATGGAACAAGATCGTTGCAGAT
>JAFZSM010000056.1 GCA_017619385.1 Bacillota bacterium | reverse complement strand
CGTCCAATCGGTCTTTTTGCTGCACCCGGTGAATAGAAGCAGCGCTGCAATAGTTAAACACAATAATCTTTTCATTATCTGACCTCTTTAAAGGCTATTGTACCACAAAACGGTAATAAAAGAGCGAAGACGAAATGTCTTCGCCCGTGATGATCTTGATCAGCCGGTAACGAGCTCAACCTCCGGCCATAACAGGAAATATCATGACCTTGTCCCCGTCATGAATGACATCGTCTTCTTCAGCCATGCGGTTGTTGACTACAAAAGCCTGTTCTTCCTGATAAATACATCCTTTTTCAAGGTAAGGCTTCACAAAAACTTTGAATCCTTCGATGACCGTGGTCCCTTCTTCAAGTTCGATGGTATCGGTGGCGGTCAATGTGGCCTGATTCATCTCAAAGGTGACTCTCATCCTATGCTCCGTATATATCCCGGATCACTTCGTCGAGTCCGCCGAGTTCTTCGAGAGTCTCTCTCAGAGGGATCATCTCCTCGTTCCATCCCATTTCTTTGAAGAGGCTTTCGCCCATAGCATCTACATCGATGTGATAATCGCCCTGCGGAGAACCCTCAAGTTCTTTGCTCATGAACAGGTCTTTCCTTGTAATGCCTTCTCTTACGTTGAATGCATTTCTTATGTTCATGGAACGGGCTCCGAATGTCATCTGATCATCCACAGACCAGTTCCATCCGGTTACTGCATTGACATATCTGAGTTCAAGACCTCCGGTGATGCCGTATCCTCCGTTTTTGAGGAACAAGCACATTCCGCATGCGTTTACGAACTCCTGAATGGCTACATATCTCTTGTCTTCGGGGCCGGTCTCTGATTCAGGCACTTTAAGAGGCGTCATATACGGAAGTCCGCCTTTTGTGTGTCTTCCCGGAGTAGGATCGAATTTAAAGACTCTTCCGACACCCGGAGAAAGGGTCACTCTGTGCTGTCCCGGCTCTATGCCGTTGGCGACAACAAGGTACTTATCACTGCCCTTGCCCATTACCTTAGATGCATAGTAACTGCCGTTCTGAAGGATGGCGCCTACACCCTCGCCTTTGCACATCTTTTCGAGTATGGCAACGATCGCTTCATAATTGCCCCAATTGAGGTGGATACCGTCAAGATCTTCTTCTGTGAAAACGCCGTTCTCAAAGCATTCCATCGCCCAGCTTATGGTACCGCCTGCACTGATGACGTCAAAACCGTATTCGTTGCAAAGATGGTTGCAATAAACGATGGACTCGACATCATAGTTGAGCAGCATGGAACCGAAGTATCCGATTTGCTCGTATTCCGGTCTTCCGACTATCTGCTCCACTCCATAACGGGTCTTGCTGATATCATATTCCGCTCCGCAATGCAGGGGGCAGTTCGCACAGCCGTAAGGCTTTACCTTATAAAGCGGATCCATCTTCGGAGTAGATGCCATCAAAGCTTTTTCGAGGTCGACGTCCTCAGGAACACCTCTCCAGTTTTTGATACCTGTATAATTCCTGGGAACACCCATGGCATAGAGATTTCCCGTTCCTCCTGCGGAGAAGTTTTTGGCGCTGGCCGCCGCAGACCCTTCGGTAATGTTGTACATAACGTCCTTGTTTATCTGCTTCACGGCTTCGTCGTCGTAGCTTTCGATCTTTCCGTTGCCTACAGCCACTATGGCTTTCAGATTCTTGGAACCCATAACGGCTCCAGAGCCGCCTCTGCCCGCTGCTCTGTGCACATCGTTCATGACCGCAGCCATATGGGAGCGTCTCTCACCGGCAGGACCTACGTAGCAGGCTCTTACCTTCTTTATACCCAGTTCCTCTTCGAGGAGCTTCTGGGTCTCATAGCTGGTTTTGCCCCAAAGTTTTGAAGCATCCTTAAGGCAATACTTGCCGTTGTCTATAAGGAGATAGACCGGTGTTTTAGATATTCCCTTTACAAAGACTGCGTCAAATCCGGCTCTTTTCAGCTCAGGAGCAAAGTATCCGCCGGAGTTTGCATCATTGAACCCGTTCGTAACGGGGCTCTTGGATACGACTGTGTATCTTCCTCCGAAAAAAGTTCTTGTGTTGTTGACCGGTCCTCCCACGAAACCTATCATGCTTTCGGAGGCAAATGGATCCGTATGCGCAGGCATCTCGTCGTAGAGTATCTTTGCGCCTAAGGCAGGTCCGCCCATGAAGTTCTTCGCAAGTTCTTCGGTGAGTTCACGTTCTTCAAATGAACCGTCGTCTAAATTGACGAACAGCATTTTGCCGGTATATCCGTACATATTCTTACCCTCTGAATACAAATATCCCGGACTGAAAGATATGTGATGGATCTCACAGACCGGGAAATACTATAACTACTTTATCCCTTTAAGCTTTTTGTAAGCCATTCTTATATATCCTGCGATATAGAGCGAACCGAATCCTATGACGGTCCCCTTCTTTCCCGCAAGAGCTTCAGCAAGTTTGATGCCGCTGTCCACATCGTCTGCAACAGACGCCTTTAGGCCTACGCTCTCAAGGTACTCAGCAAAGTGGATCTTATCGAGAGCTCTGCCGGAGAACGGTGTCAGGCATACGAACTCCTGGGCATAAGGTCTTATGATCTCGATTATCTGCTTGTAATCCTTATCGGCAAGCACACCCATGAGGAATACGACCTTGCGGCCTCCGAGAGTCTTATCGATGCTTACAGCCAGAGCTTCAGCGCATTGAGGATTATGTCCGCCGTCAAGGATGAAGAGCGGGTTCTTACCTAACACTTCGAATCTGGCAGGCCAGCGGGTCTCGGCAAGACCTTTTTTAACAGCCTTATCGGAGATCTTCCATCCCCTCTCTCTCATAGCGGCAACGGTCTCAAGCACTACAGCGGTATTATGGAGCTGATGGGGACCGAGAAGCTTAGTGGTCAGTTCTTTGCCTTCCCAAAGGAACTTCTGTCCCTTCAATGTTTCTTCTATAAAGGTCAGCTTTGAAAAGTCGACGCATGTAAGAGGAACTCCTTTTTCTGCGCAGTCCTCCTTGATCACCTCGGTGACCTCAGGAAGTCCGTCGTAGCAAACGCAGTGGCAGCCGGG
This sequence comes from Bacillota bacterium, assembly GCA_017619385.1. Taxonomy (GTDB): domain Bacteria; phylum Bacillota; class Clostridia; order Peptostreptococcales; family Anaerovoracaceae; genus RUG13409. The sequence goes on along the minus strand of JAFZSM010000056.1, from coordinate 9,148 downwards.
TTTGATGATGCCTGCCTTGGTCTTCGCTATCTTTTCCACTGTGTCGCCCAGATATTCCGTATGCTCAAGCCCTATGTTGGTGATTATGGCAACTTCCGGAGGATCGATGACATTGGTGGAATCAAGAGCTCCGCCCATACCCACTTCGAGCATGACGATATCTACATTTTCCTCAAGGAAATAGATCATTCCTATGGCTGTGACCAGTTCGAACTGGCTCGGATGATCTTCCATAGCCTCTGCAATGTCTTTTACCTGCTCTGTGATCTCAGCAAGTCTTTCTCCCGGGATATTCTCTCCGTTGATCTGTATCCTTTCGCAGAACTCCTCGATATACGGAGAAATGTAGAGACCTACCCTGTATCCTGCCTGCTCGAATATAGATGCGAGCATGGCGCAGGTGGAGCCTTTACCGTTAGATCCTGTTACGTGTATGAATTTCAGCTTTTTCTGGGGGTTACCCAGTTTGTCCAGGAGCTCTCTGGTCCTCTCAAGACCCAGCTTTGTGGTGCTCCATGTATAATTTTCTATATAATCTATTGCTTCTTGCTGTGTCATAATTAACTCCCGAATCTTTCTGATTTTATAAATTTACGGATTTCTTGATCATACCTGCAGCTTTGATCAGTATGGGTATCACCACGATCTCAACAGCTGAAAGCAGCAGCACCTGCGGTATCCTCATTGTAACGGTCTGCTTGTATGTGTTTCCATAAAGGAGTGAGAGCCAGTAAGACTGAAGCAGCAGCGCCCAGACACCCTGTCTCACTGCGACTGTAAGGACTACTCTCAGCCAGTCCTTTACCTTCTTCGGATCAAAAGTCGCCTTGTAGAGGAAGAGTCCGTAAGTAAGACCGACCAGGAACGAAGTAATGGTGAGAGGCGGATAATAAGCTCCAGATGTCGGGAAGAGCAAAGCTCCGAGCACGTCGCTGAGGACCGCCACTATGGATGCAGGAATCGGTCCGAAGAGTATGCCCGCGATCACGAGAGGAACGAAACCGAAACCTATCCTGGTGACCGGAGTCTGGATCGAAAGAAAACGGGACAGGACGATCTCCAATGCCAGGAGCATTGCGAGCGTTACAAGCATTTTTGTTGTAATTTTCTGTTTTTTCATAATAAAAAACTCCTTTCGCAGCTTTGCCACTAAAAGAAGTTCCTTTTAAGTGGCAGCGGAGTCGAAATTGCACCGCGGCAAACGTCCTTCGTCCGGAGGCAAACTCCCATCCTCCGGCACTTCACGCGCAATCCCTACTCTGTCTTAAGTGATAATAAATGATACAGGCCTAATAAACCTGTTGTTCGGTAACGACATGAGATACTTTCATATCATACCTGCCAACAGCTATATTATCCAACTTTTGGGCTTCGAATGCAATACATATAAAGGATGCATTGACACATTTTGGCATATATCTGTCGTAATATCCTCCTCCGTGCCCGAGCCTGTTCCTGTCTTCGTCAAATCCGACACAGGGAACTATGATAAGGTCCACATTTTCAGGATCTACGAGCACCGAAGTTTCCAACTTCGGGCTTACTATCCCAAGAAGACCTGTCTCAAGCCCATCCTCTTCAGCGGGCACTCTGGCTTCCATTATCCCGCCTTTATACGAAACGGGGTAGCAGAACACCTTCCCATCGGACGGAAGATAGGAAGGGTCTGCCTCGTCATATGTAGCCAAATAGCTGAAAACTGTTTTTGCATTCATAAACTCAGGGAGTTCTGCGACTCTTCTGCAGATCTCCCTGCTGAAGGACTCTCTCTCCCCGGGAGTCAGTGCCCTTCGTTTTTCAAAACAAATTTTTCTTTGCTCTTGTTTATTCTCTTTAATCATTTCTGACAAGTTTGTCGAAAACAAATTTGTATACTTTTTCAGCCTTCTTCTCATATTCTTCGAGAAGTTCATCTACTCTATTATCCATGGCTTTTGCGTACTCTCTGTCTGTCATAAGCTTTGTGTTGACTTTGACGTTGAGCGCAGCGCCCTGGACTGCTGCCCATGCGAATACGGAAGCGCAGCCCGCATCTGAAGTCATAAGGCTGCTTCCTTTTACAGCGAAATCATCGGCAAGATCGATGACTTTGCATGCGAGTTCCGTGATCTCCATAGGAACTGCAGCAGCATCCTTGAGACATTTTTCGAGAGTTTCATCTCTGCCCGGTGCATCCTTCGGGATCCCGTATGCTCTTGAGAGCGGCTCAAATCCTTCGGCGTCTTTGTCTATGCACTCAAGAAGGCGATTTCTAAGGTCATCTGCCTCAGCCATAAGGCGTATGATCTCCTCTTCAACGTCAGCATATTTTTTCTTACCGACGGTAAAATTACCTACCATGGAGTTGAGAGCTGAACCCAGTGCTGCAACTGCAGCGCTTGCTCCGCCGCCTCCGGGTACAGAGACTTTATCAGCAAGAGCCTGTGAAAAATCTCTCAGGGATAAATCATTCATTGACATAGTCGTTTCTCCTTAAGCACAGCGGATGCAAAAATAATTGCATCCGCTGTAATACTAATTGTTTTGGTTTTAGAACAATCCGCTTACTTCACCTGTCTTGGTGTCAACGTCAATTCTTCTGTATGCAGGGTTGGATCCTGTTCCGGGCATCATAGCGATGGTTCCGGCCATCGGGCAGAGGAACTTAGCTCCGCCATACTCAAGGATATCTCTTACCTTGAGCTTCCATCCCTTAGGTACTCCCTTGAGTGTAGGATCGTCGGAGAGTGACAGATGTGTCTTAACCATCATTGTCTGATAATCCTTGTACTTAGGATCGTTCTCGAATCTCTCAGCCTTTTCGATTGCAAGAGGAGCCCATTCTACGCCGTCAGCGCCGTAAACTTCTTTTGCGATCAGCTCAACTCTCTGGCGGAGAGGCATGTCGAGGTCGTAGAGGTACTTGATAGGTGTTCCTTCTGCTTCGTCGCAGGCTTCAACTACCATCTCAGCAAGTTCTACAGCACCCTTGCCGCCATACTGCCAGTGCTCGGAGAGTGCGCAGCGTACGTTCTGCTCTGCGCAGAGTCTCTTGATGAGAGCTACTTCTGCATCTGTATCTGTATAGAACTTGTTGATGCAGACCACCGGAACGATTCCGGACTTCTTTACGTTGTTTACATGGTGGAAGAGGTTCTCGCAGCCCTTTTCGAGGAGCTCCAGGTTTTCTTCTGTGTATTCCTTCGGAAGAGGTCTTCCGGGAACTACTGCTGGTCCGCCGCCGTGCATCTTAAGAGCACGTACGGTTGCTACGACTACGGAGCAGTGCGGCTTGAGGCCGGAGAGTCTGCACTTTACGTTCCAGAACTTTTCAAAACCGATGTCTGCAGCAAATCCGGATTCTGTTACATGATAGTCGAAGAGCTTAAGAGCCAGTCTGTCGCCGATGATGGAGGACTGTCCGATAGCGATGTTCGCGAAGGGGCCTGCGTGTACGAGGCAGGGCTGATGCTCAACTGTGTAGCAGAGTGTCGGGTTGATGGTGTTTCTCATCCAAGCGGTCATTGCGCCTGCAACTTCCAGATCTTCTGTAGTTACGGGGTTGCCCTTCTTGTCATATGCAAGAACGATGTTTCCGATTCTCTCGCGAAGGTCGGGCAGATCTCTTGCTACAGCAAGGATAGCCATGAGCTCGGAAGATACAGCAATGTTGGTACGTGTGGTCATTCTGAATCCGTCCATGTTGCCTTCACCGAGTCCGATCTCCATCTTACGGAGTGCCTGGCAGCAGAAGTCCATTACGAAGTTCCATTCGATTCTTTCCGGATCGATGTCAAGTCTTCTGAGTCCGATCTGTGCGAGTCTTTCGTCATCATAGTTGCGCTCATGCTGCATTCTTGCATTAAGAGCTACCATACCGAGGTTATGGGCGTTCATGATGTCGTTGATGTCGCCTGTGAGTCCGAGTGAGAACTCTGTCATAGGAACGAGAAGTGCGTTTCCGCCGCCTGCAGCTGTACCCTTAACGTTCATTGTCGGGCCGCCGGAGGGCTGACGAAGGCATCCGCCTGCATTCTTTCCTATGTATCCGAGACCTTCGATAAGGCCAAGGCTTGTTGTGGATTTTCCTTCACCCAGAGGTGTAGGAGTGATAGCTGTTACCTCAATGAACTTTCCATCCGGTTTGTCCTTGAGTCTTTCCATGATCTTGAGGAAGTCAAGTTTCGGAGTCTTTCCGAAGGGGATGATCTCGTCATCGAGAAGTCCCATCTTTTCCTTGAAATACTCAAGAGGAGGGAGATTTTTCATCGCGTCTTCCGCGATTTCCCAGTCTTTGTGTTGTGTAGGATCTAGCATGCTTTTTGCTCCTTTCAATTAGTGCAGCATTTGATATATTAACGGTCTTAACACCGCTATAACCTTGTTTGATAGACCTTCCTGGCAGCCTTTGCAGCTTCAGCTGCGTCAGTTGTGTACAGATCGGCTCCTATGTTCTTGGCGTACTCCGCTGTTACGGGAGAACCGCCTACCATTATGGTGACAGATTTCCCTCTTTTTGATTTACGGATGACCTCTATGGTTTCTCTGAGTGAATCAAGGGTGATGGTGAGCAATGCGGAAAGCGCTATCACATTGCAGTCCGGGTACTTTTTGAGAGCGTTTACAAATTCTTCGGCGGGAACGTATATCCCGAGATCGATGACCTCGAGTCCTGATGCCTGCATCATGATGGATACCAGATTTTTACCGATATCATGGAGATCTCCGGCAACGGTGCCTATGATGACCTTTCCCAATCTCGCATCGGAGGATCCGGACAAATAGGGCTTGAGCACTGCGATGCCCCTTTCCATAGCCTTTGCTGCAGTCAGCATTTCCGGCACATAAATATCGTTGTTCTGAAAGTTCTCACCTACTTCATCCATCGCTTTGATCATGGAATCAAGCACATCTTCAGCGGATACGCCGTTATCGATAGCCTCTGCGACGACAGCGGAAACGGTATTCAATTTGCCTTTGCTGACAGCATCTTTGATCTCTTCGTTTATCATATTGTATACCGAAAGACAGACATCTTAAACCAATTTTATTATAAGTTACTAACAAAATATGGTCTTTGTAGAATCCTACAAAAAAACTTGACTCTACAAAGGAATTATACTACAATATCGACAATACGTAAAAATATATTTTTCGGAGAAAAACAATGCAGTTATCTTTAAATATTATCAATGATGCCCTTTCCGATCTGCAACCAAAACTCAGAGTTCTCGACACATCTGCCAAGGTATCATCTGTCAGCATCTACAACAAAAGAAAGAAGAGTTTTTCTCCTGAGCACATATACGTAGGAATGCTTTCAGACCTTTTGACAAACGAACCTTCTGCACCCGGAGTTTTCTTTGTCGCCATACCGGACAGGAAAAGAGCTGAAGACGTCCCCGAAGGTCATCTGATGAATGCCATCGTTCTGGGAAAAGACTGCGAAATGCTCGATGTATTCGAGATCCTTCAGGCGACATTCTCGGATGTATCCACATGGTGTGAAGGTATGGACTTTTTCCTCATTCGAAGAAAATCCATACAGGACGTCCTTAATCTGTGCGAACAGATAATAGGGAACTATATCACCATCACGGACTCTTCATTCTCTCTCGTAGCTTACACAGCAGACCTTAAATGCGACTGTCCCCACACCAATGATCTGGTCAGATACGGATATTACAATCAGGAAGCAATATCCAAGTTCAATGCATTAAGGCTCCCCGAGTTCTGGAAGGATGCAAACGATATATATATCGATGACAGCAAAGTCATAGCCGCATATCCGACCATAAGCAAGGTCATACACTACAACAATGCATATTTTGCCCATGTCGTCATGCTCTGTGACAAGAAGCCCCCTACTCCGGGACTTGTGGACATGTTCAAAATACTCATCGACCATCTCATGGTGTGTTTCGAGCGCCAGTGGGTCGAAAACAACCAGATGCCCCACGTTTATGACAGTTTGATACTGAGCCTTCTTGAAGGAAACGGCCCGGGAGAAGACACCATAAACGAAAGAGCAAAAGCTTCCGGACTTCCTGCCGAGGCCAATTTCCGCCTCATCAAGATCACGGCAGACGGCAGCGGCGGCGTGATGCTCCAAAGGCTCTCCCAGGAACTCCAGGACCACATACCCGAAGCCAGAGTTACTCTCTCAAAGAGCATACTCATAGCTTTGATCGTACAGAACAGCAGGCACAAGAACAGATTCACACAGATAATAGAAATGCTTCAGGAGATCCTGGATCATTACAGGGCAAAATGCGGAGTGTCCGATCCCTTCACAAACCTTTTGGATCTGCACCTGGCAGGTATACAGGCTGACGTTGCCTTGCAGTACGGATACCGTTCCACATACCCCTATTTCGCCAGCAATTCCTCAAAGAAGTATCCCAGGGTATATACGTACGAAAGCAGCTACCCCAGGTATCTGATGACGAATACACCTGAGAGCGAAAGGATCGCCAAATCCAATTTCGCATTCAAGACGCTGATCGATCTGTATAGATACGACCAGGAGCACAACACCAACAACCTTGAGCTCCTTTACGTTTATCTCATCAACGACAGAAAAGCCACTGAGACAGCCGAGATCACGCATATGCACAGGAACAACGTCATATACAGGATCAGCAGGATCTCGGAAATGGCTGACATCAATCTTGATGACGCCCAGGTGAGATTCAGGCTTCTTCTTGCCTATGAACTCTTTGTGATATAAGTAAATACTACAAAATCAGAACTCATTTTAGTGCAAGATACTTATTGCTATGCTTGCCAAGGAGTGGTAAAATTTACACGTAATTGAATATAGTAAGGTTGCTTCGTCCCAAAAAGACAGAGAGCGGGAAAGAGTTAAAAGCTCACGAGAAGGTCACTGTAAAGCTGCATCAAATACAGACAAGTCAGAGTACGCTGAAGCAATCATCCGATTTCTTGCCGTATCCGGGAAATTGATCTTAATCAATGTCCCTGTGGAAATCGTTTCACAGGGCTTTTCAATGGAGGTAACAAAATGAAGAGAATTATTTCTCTCATGCTTGCCCTTGCGATGATCATATGCTTCGGAGCATGCGGCAAAAAAGAAGAACCGGCACCCGCAGATAAGGGTCCGGAATGCTATGTAACAATAGTAAAAGGTGACGGTGAATTCGCCATAGCACACCAGACTGTCAACATGGTGGACTATGACAACAACGGTTCCTACAACATCGATGAAGTGCTCAGAGCAGCACATGCCCAGTACGGAAACGAAGCTGATTATGCTTCTGCCGAAGGAGAATACGGACTGGGTCTTACTAAGCTCTGGGGAGATGAAAGCCAGGCATTCGGTTACTATGTAGCCCACGAAGCTGCAATGAGCCTTGCTGATCCCGTACTTCCGGGATTCACAGTCGAAGCTTTCATCTATCAGGACAAAGTCGGTTTTTCCGATGCATACTCTTATATAGAGAGCGCAGTGGTCATGGACGGGATCCTCACAGTTCATGTCTGCAAGATCGGATTCGACGAGACTTGGGCTCCTGTTACACAGGATGCCGAAGGAGCAGAGGTTTTCCTCGATGGTACATCCCTTGGAACGACAGATGCAGAAGGCAAAGTCACCTACAAACTCGGAAGCGAAAAGAACTTCCAGCTGACAGCGAGAGGTGAAGGCCTTGTACCCGCAGTTTGCGAAGTAGCGATTCCGTAATGAAACAACTTAAGAATTTCCTTTCTCTACTCTTAACACTACTATTACTACTGCCTGGATCGGCATCTCCTGCTTACGCAGAGGGTGCCGATTTCGGCGTCTTTACAGAGTCTTTGCTCGAGCTGAAAAAAGACTCTTTAGGCAGTGTTTCCTACCAGGACATGGTCACGAATTTCTTTGCCGAAGCCCCCGGGACCGGCGAAGAGATGTATATCATGACACTGGTCCACACCAGAGATGACGTAAATTACACGATATACAGGAATGCTCTGGCTGAATACATAAAGAACACCGAGATACCCGGCGCAACACAAAGGCAGAAGATCGCCCTCACCTACCTTGCCGTAGGCGGAGATAAAGAAGTAATAAAAGACGTCGTGGACGAGACCGTCGGCCAGCTTGGCACCATGTCCTACGTCTACGGACTTCATCTGCTCAACAACGGAGCTCCAAGCGCCATTTACACGGCGGATGACTTGGTAGACGCCATACTTGCCCTGCAAAAAGAAGAAGGCGGATGGGCTATCATGGGCGATTATGCCGACGTGGATACAAGCGCCATGACCATACAGGCACTTGCGCCCTATTATGAGAGCAGAGCCGATGTAAAAGAAGCTGTTGACAAGGCTATTGACCTTCTCGGAAGCAAACAACTGGAAGACGGTTCCTATTTCTCTTTCGGCAGCCCAAACCCGGAAGGTACAGCTCAGGTCCTGTTGGCACTGGCCTGCATCGGACTGGATGGAGCAAAGGATGAACGCTTCATAAAGAACGGCAACACCCTAGTAGACGGCATACTGCTCTTCAGAACAGGAAACGGAACTTTCTCTCATAACATGGGAGGCTCCGAAGACAGGACTACCACCGGGCAGGTCATGTACTGCTCTGCAGGTTATTCCATGATGAAGAACGGCGAAGGATCCCTGTTCATCTTCGAGGGTCCTACGGAACCCGAAACAGATGATTCCATAGGCATCAGACACAAGGAAGATAAAAAGATCGCGCTCAAGACTATACTCTATATAGCCGTGACCGCAGCTTGCATAGCCTGGGCCGTGCTACTTTTAATTAAGGGACAGAAGAAATTCAACGCTTATCTTTCAGTGATACTGGTATTGGCCGCTGCCCTGTTCCTTATACACAGCACCAACATAGAAAAGACTGAAGACTACTATTCCGGCGATTACGTCATAACCGGAGAGACCATAGATTGTGATCTGGCCATTTACTGCGATACGGTAGTGGGGCTGAAGGATTTTATCCCCGAAAACGGAATGATCCTTGAGAGGATCACCATCACCGTAGGAAAAGGTATGACTGCTCTCGATCAGCTCGCTATTGCTGCGAGAACCTACAAGATACAGCTGGATCTCAAATCCGATTATGTGGCCGGCATAGGATATATTTACGAAAAAGAATTCGGCGACATATCAGGATGGATGTACAGGGTCAACGGTGAATATGCTT
>JAFZSM010000055.1 GCA_017619385.1 Bacillota bacterium | reverse complement strand
GCGTCTGCTGCGGAGATCTCTTTCTCGTAATATCCGAGACGTCTCTTCATGTTCTCGGGATTGCAGATATAGTCGGTGGTGAATACTCCCGTTACCTGACCTGCATCTTTGAGTTCCTGCTCGAATGCGTTTGCTTCGGCTTCAGGGAAGCTTACTTCCTTGCATCCGTGACAATTGATAACGAAGATCTTTTTGCCTTCGAGAAGCGGCATGAGGGCTTCTTTTGCTTTCAGATTTGTGATCAACATATTACTTCATCCCCCTTACTGCCTGTTTACCTGTTCTGATACAACTTACCAAAGGAATCTTGGAAGAGCAGATGTATTCGCAGCATCCGCATTCCATACAATCCATTACGTTCTGGTCCTTGAATCCCTGAGCGTTTCCTTCACCCGCATATTTCGCGAAGTAGAGAGGCTTGAGTTCCATGGGGCATACATCCATGCAGCGGCCGCACTTGATGCAGTCCTGAGCGATGGGATGATCTGCTTCAACAGCGATGATGCCGTTGGTTCCCTTGATGACCGGAACTTCTGTGTTAGTAAGGACAGCGCCCATCATGGGTCCGCCCATCTTTACTGTATAGTTATCGCCGGGGATACCGCCGCAGTAATCGAGAACGTCCTGAACGTCCGTACCGATCCTTACGAGGTAGTTTCCGGGGTGAGCTACTCTCTCGCCGGAGACAGTGACTATTCTGTCAACAAGAGGCATACCCTTCTGGATGGCATCGGAGATAGCCTTTACTGTGCTGACGTTGCATACGACGCATCCTGCATCTGCGGGAAGTCCGCCGCTGGGTACCATGCGGCCCACTGCTCTCTTGATGAGCATCTTCTCAGCGCCCTGAGGATACTTGGTCTTTGCTTCGAAGACTTCCATCGTCTCGCAGCCTTCAAGTTTTTCGCGAAGGAGAGCAATAGCATCCTGCTTGTTGTCTTCTACTACGATGAGGCCCTTGGGAGCATTGACTGCCTTCATGACAGCCTTAAGACCGAAGATGACTTCGTCTGCATATGCGAGGAGAGCTCTGTGGTCTGCTGTGATCAAAGGCTCGCATTCGCTGCCGTTGATAAGCACGTAGTCGATGGGTTTGCCCGGTTTTAATTTGACGTAAGTCGGGAATCCGGCTCCGCCCATTCCGGCGATACCCTTATCCTTGACGATATCGACGATCTCGTCCGCTGTGAGTTCTTCGAGGCTCTTTGCGGGCTTTACGGAATCATCAAGAACATCTTTCCCGTCTGACTTGATGACGATGCATGTTGCTTCGCCCTTGCTTGTGAGACGGTTCTCGATCGCTTCCACGGTTCCGCTTACGCTGGAGTGTACGCTGCAGCTGATGAATGCTGAAGCTTCTGCGATCTTCTGTCCGAGTTTAACATAGTCGCCGACAGCTACAACAGGTGTTGCAGGTGCTCCGGCTGCCATGTTGAGAGGGATAACAGCTGTTTCCGGTGCAGGGAAAACAACAGGAGCCATATGCTCTGTAAGTTCTTTTCTCTCACTGGGATGTACTCCGCCGTAATATCCTTCGAGTCTTTGCTCTCTTACGCTCTTGACGTACTCGTTGACTGCTTTGAAGTTGACCTTTGAATAGTCGCGCATCTGTACGGGCTGAGCGAGGAATTCTTCAAGACGTCCCTGTTTTTCAAGTCTTCTGTAGATCCTCTCCCATGCGCAATCCTTCTTGGGATCGATCTCGCACTTTCCGTTCTTTGCTCCTCCGCACTGCCCGTTGATGAGGCTCTTGGTGCAGTCTACGATGGGGCATATACCTCCCGTAATGTTGAGGTAGCACTGATTGCAGGCTTCACAGGTCTTCTTTGTGAGCGCCATGCCGTGGAATCCGATATAGTTGAGAGAGTTGGTCGCGGTGTATACCGGAAGGCCCTCCATGTCTGCAACTGTCTGGATACCAAGTCCGCAGGAAACCACAATGACGTTTTCTGTTCCTTCGGGAACTATACCGTCAAGCTTTTTCTCAGTCTGAATGCGGTTGCAGAGGAAATCAACGGAAGCTGTTCCGGTGATCTTCTTTCCCTGTGCGGCGGCGAGTTCCTTGAACTGGCCGAGATCCGGTTCTTCAACAGTTTCAAACTCCTTAAAGCACTTGTTACAGGACACTACGAACAGATTGTCCTTGCCGTCGAGCAGGGCATTGAGTTCGTCATTATCCTTTAGCACATACTTAGTATAATTCACTATTTTTCTCCTTTCTGCGAATTAGATGAGCGAAGGACATTTTGCCCGAGGCTGCATCACTTTTATTATATCACGCAGGGGCGGATTCTCAATTGTAATATTTGGATTTGTATTGTAAAAAATGCCAAGAAAAATCTCTGTAATTACACTAATTACAGAGAAGTTCTTTTTTCAGTCTTTCGACGGGAAGACCCATTATATTGTCGAAGTCTCCCTCTATATGATCCACTATTTCGTCACCTATGAGCTGTATCCCGTAGGCTCCCGCTTTGTCGTAGGGCTCGGGGGTATCGCAGTATTCCTGTATCTTCCTCTCCTGCTCTTCATCCAAAGGATTGAAGTACACAAGAGAGGTCTCCACAAAGGTGTTGAGCTTTCCTCCTTCTATGACAGTCACGCCCGTAAGGACGTACTGTTTTTCCATGGACAGTTTCCTCAGCATCCTCACTGCGTCGTCCCTGTCTTTTGGCTTTCCCATTATCTCGTCGCTGACAGCCACGGCGGTATCGGCTCCTATGACAAGGCAGCCGTCGGGGCAGCCAAGCTCTTCGAATACGGCAAGGGCCTTTGCCTTTGACAGCTGAGACACCATGATCCCCGCCACCTCGTACATCGGAAGGCCTTTCAGCTCTTCCTCTATCCTTTCTTCGATGACTCTTTCATCCACTGGAGCTGTGATGACCTCGAATTCGTCATATATTCTTTTCAGCAGCTCCTTCCTTCTTGGAGAGCCGCTTGCAAGTATCACTCTCATAATTGTTCCTCTATGTACTTAAGGCAGTATTCCATATCTTCCGGCAGCTTTGCATCGACTTTTATGCGCTCGCCGGTCACCGGATGATCAAGTTCAAGATGGGCTGCATGAAGGGCCTGCCTTGACATCCACTCAGGGGGTACGTCGTAGCCGAAAAGCTGGCCGTAGAGTTCGTCTCCCACTATGGGGTGACCCAGATAACTCATGTGCACCCTTATCTGATGGGTGCGCCCCGTATCGAGCTTAATCCTCAGAAGAGAAAATCCCTCTATCTGCCCGTATTTTTTCCCTTCGAAGGTCTTTAATACTTCCCAGTGGGTGACCGATGGGTATCCGTCTTCTGTAACATGTCTTCTGGCTTTGTGGTTTGGGTCTTTATCTATGGGCTCGTTTACTGTGCCCTTTCCTTCCATGATACCGTGGACTATGGCTATATAGTTCTTTACGGTGGTATTGTCCTGCATCTGCCTTGATATGACGTCCTGAGCATGGGAATTCTTTGCCACGATGACGAGGCCCGAAGTGTTCATATCCAGCCTGTTTACAAAGCGCAGCTTGTATACTTCGCCTTGCTGTTCCATATGATAGGTTATGGCGTTGGCAAGGGTGCCCGTCGGGAAGTTGTACGTAGGATGGACTATGAGACCCGGCTGCTTGTTGATGAGCAGCAGATCGCTGTCTTCATAGACTACGTCAAGGGAAATGTTTTCAGGCTGGAAATAGCTCTCCTCTTCCGGATACTCAGCTGTGAGAACGTCTCCCTCCACTACTCTTTGCCTTACGGTAACGTGTTTTCCGTTCAGCAAAATATCACCGTGGTACTTGACCTTGGTGAGCAGTTTCACCGAGAAGTCCATCCTGCTCCTCAGTATCTCTTTGACGTATTTTCCTTCGTCTTCTTTTGTAACCGTATATGATATGTTCCTTGTGACCATGGAACCCTTTCTTGAAACAAGAGCTGCCGCCCGGCAGCTCTTGTGTTCATTGCTTGAAAATCTATGTCTACTTGCCGTAGATCTTTACTGTTTCTCTGTACTTTTTGATCATGACCGCTGCGGCTGTGATGCATGCTCCCATGACCAAAGCCCAGATATATACGTTGTCGCCAGTTGGAGGTGCCGGGTCTTTGGGCACTGCGATGAGAACTCTGGAAGCCGCATATTCCGTATCGGCCTTGGAGAGTATGGTCTCAACGGGAGTGATGCTCCTCCACGGATCGAATCCGTAGCAGCTGATGACACCGTCTTCGGGGACGAGTATCTTTGCTTCTTCGTTGATCTTTATGAGCTTGGGCTCATAGTCTTCGGTAAACTCCGTATCTGTTACCTGATCGGTATCGCAGATTATGAGAGCGCTTCCGTTTTCGGCATTTACGTCGACGCTGTACTTGCTGTCCGTAAGATCGACGTCAAGTTCCGGCGCATCCACTCCTATGACTATGGCGGTATCATAGGACTTGACATCCACTTTCAGAGTGGAATCCTCGACGGATACGGGTCTGGAGACCTCTATGCCCGTTGCATGACCCGATGTATAAGCAGAGATGCTCAGGGAGCTTCCGTCCTCGAGACTAATAACTCCCGTCTTGTAATCGGGGTAAACGCCGCTGCCCTGGGCGAATATGGCTTTGCAAGTATATATATTTCTCGAAGCGATATCGATATTCAGTTCAGCACCTTTGGTCATGGATATGCCATACAAAGGTTCTCCTGTTATGCCTGTGAAATCATAGGCATATACATGATCGCTCTCATCGGCATCCATTCTGATATTGACTTTTGTGCCGGCAAAATCTACGGATGCGTTGCATTTGATCGCGCTCATCGTGACCAATGAATGCCCGTAGGGAACGAAATCCTCGGGATGTGCGTGAGTGTTTATATCGATTTTTGCTTCACCGCAATAAAGGTCCATGCAATATATCGCTTTTCCGTCGGTATCCAGATCGTAAATACGAGGCGCCGTAGCATCGATATCAACGACGGCTTCGTCTCTTACATACACCGTTGTAGAAGCCAAAATACCTATGCCTCTGCACGTTATATCCGCATGTACGCCTTTATCGATCACAAGTCCGTATACGTTTATGCCCCTGTTAGGATGATCGTCGTAAGGGACAGATCTATACGAGCTGCATATCTCCACATAACCGTCGGAATAGATGGAATCGGAACCTCCTATGAGGTTGAGATCCCCGTCTCCCTCTATGTAAAGGGCGCCTCGGTCTTCGCTGGCAGAAGATGCAAGGTCTGCATTGATCACGACCCCGCCGGCATCTATCTCCGCATCATAATAGTCGTCAGTGAATACACATTTGCCCTTGAAGTTCATATGGTACTCAGAATCGTAGAAAGTCTCGCCCTGAAGAAATAATCCCATGCTGCCGCTGCCCAGAGCGCCGTCCATGCTGCGCCTTGAAGCTGTGACGCTAACGTTATCGAAGGTCATATGTTTTCCGTCGGCATCGAAGGTCACGATGCCGCTGCCGAGCGGAGTTTCCTCAAGATCAAGGGTGTCGCCCGGCTCCAGAGCGTAGTCGCCCACATAGAGGACTACTTTTCTTTCGCTGTAATTGGAAACATACAGTCCCGCTTTATCAGATATCGTAACGTTTCCGTTTAAATCAGTGACAATGCAGTAATAATATACATACTCCTGGAACATGCCTGTGGACGGACATACAAGTGTATCGCTATTCGCCGTGATGCCGTCAAGAACGTATTCCTTGACTCCGTCTCCCAATATCCACTGATAGGACTTGACGAAATCTTCTCTGTCTACTTCCACGCTGAACTCGGCACCTTCGGGATAATTCACTGTAACGTCTTCGGGCTGCCTTGTGATCGTTACTCTTTCCGGATTTCCTGTGGGAGGGGTGTAGAAAGTATGTGTATCCGTAAACCAAACACCCTGGCAATAGTATCTTCCGGTGCATTCTATGATGCCGTCCTGAAGCTCCGATGCCTCTCTGACCGTCACCTTTGTGATATCGGTGACCTCATCTACGAGCACGTCGTTTGTCCCGTCTACTTCTCCAATATAGCACAGCACTGTCACGGTAGCCGTATCAGGATCTATCCAGTTCCACGAATCCACCCAGTAATAATCATGAAATTCCATAACGAATTCCGATAGATCGGGTATCATAACTGCTTCTTTGGGGAAATAATCTGTAACAGGGTATCCGTCATCGTCGGTCGAACACATCTTCACGGTGAAGAGCGGATCGTCGGGTCTTACGTAAAACTCTGCAGCTCTCATGATATCGATATAGTACATCGCGTACTCATGGCATTCCTCATTGAGCCGTTCGTAATCCCAGTCTTCAGTATATTCAGGATGATTGATATAGAATGTGTATGCTTCGTTATAGAAATACTCATATGCATAGTTCAGGTTGACATACCACTGACCGTGATCGAAGACATCATCTTCTTTTTCCGGGACGGCTACAGATATCCAGCTCAGGGAATCATCGTCCACCAGATGGAGCATTTCGTAAAGGTATGTGGAATCATCGTAAAAGCTGAAGAAATCTCCGTTGGTCAATTCCGCCGGAAGGTTTGCACTGAACAAATACGACTCCGGGTCTATGTACCATTCTGCAGCCAAGAATTGGGCCATGATCTTTGGCGTTTGTTCATTGGCATAAGCAACGGCATCGTCATATGACATATCGTCTATCAGGTATGCATGTTGGTAGATCCTGTGGTTGATGGTATCAGCATACTCACTGAGCTCCATGTAGTACGAACCTGACGGTGCGCCTTTAGCTGAAGTGTATACCCTTATCTTGTTTTCTTCCGCAAACACCGATCTTAGTGGCGCAGCAAAAGAAATAATGAGTGCCATGACCATCAGCAGACTTAATAATCTCCTTACTGATCTCATTCGGATCTCTCCTTTCATATTCTGAAAATATATGTAAACACTTTTATAAACTGTTATATAAACATCCAACGTATATTATACAACAAAAAAAGCAATTATTACCACAATAATTGCATTTCTGTAGACAAAAACTGTAATAGTTTTTCACTTTGACATCACTGTCAGAGCAGTTCCCTGCTGTATAAACCTGCTGTCCTTCTGAAGTCCGGAGTCTCTTTTGCCCTGACCATGTCGAATATTGATCCGCACTCTTCCCTGCTCTCTACAGTGAAGTAAAGGGTGTAAAAATCAAGGTCCGGCAAAGACTTATCAGCAGCGTACAAAGGAACGCAGTTCAAAAGTTCAGAATACACTGAATCATGGCAGAGTATCCTGAATCTCTCGCCTTTTCTGTCCG